>CAZKNI010000395.1:0-7744 GCA_964554055.1 uncultured Phycisphaerae bacterium
AAGCAGATGAAATGTTTGAGGCAATTCGTGAGAATATTCCGGGATTTGCCAATAGCAGATTGCTGTCGGTAGCGGATGTCTTAGGCGTGCGCGAAACACGAAGAATCGTCGGGCAATTTGTTTTAAGTGTAAATGACGTTATTAACGGAAGAGAGTATGATGATTGTATAGCGATTTCATCTTATGTCTGGGATTTGACAAATCCGAAGACATGGAAACAACCGGAACATAAAAAGATAAAAGACGGCTATACACGAATACCGTATCGTTCGTTGCTGCCAGAGAAGATATTGAACTTAATTGTCGTCGGCAGGTCAATAAGTGTAGAAAGGGATGTGTTGGGTCCTATCAGAGTAATGGGTCCTTGTATGGGTACAGGACACGCAGCGGGACTGGCAGCTGTTTGTGCTAAGAGAAATAATGTAGCGTTTTGTAATGTTTGTATAGATGAATTGCACGAGTTGCAAAAAGCGGACGGGTGTATCTATTGTGTTGAGCAGATACATTAACGAATGGCAATGCGAATTAATAGATAAGGGAAAATATATCTATGAGCAAATGCAAAATAGTTGATACGGGTTTGATATATAAAAATCCTAAGCCTCATGTTAAAAGCATACATGCGTATTTTCCTTCGGTTGTTACGATGGATAACGGAGAGATGTTGGCGACGGTTGTATTGGGCGAAGCATTTGAAGCGCTTAATAATCGGACATACATTTTTCGTTCGAAGGATAACGGAAAGAGTTGGGATTTAGAAGGCAAAATACAAGCTGAAAAGGAAGGGAAAATAACTTCGAATTTTTCGCGATTGACATATTTGGGTGCGGGTGAGCTTGTGATATTTATGATACGTTCGGACAGGACAGAGCATCCGGAGGAGGGATTGACAAATCCGGAAACATTGGGATTTGTTCCAACGGAACTTCTGCTGTTGCGTTCGACCGATTACGGTCATTCGTGGAAAGAACCTGAGCTAATAGAGCCTCCTTTGATAGGACCTGCATTTGAAATTTGTTGCCCGATTGTTGTTCTCTCGGACGGGAAATGGATTATTCCGACATCGACTTGGCATGATTGGGATGGGCGATGCCCAAACGGGTTGCGAATGATTGGGTTGATTTCATATGACAACGGCAGAAGCTGGCCTGAATATATGAATGTAATGTATTCACAAGAAAGAAGAATATATTTTTGGGAATCCAAAATTGTTGAACTTAAGGACGGCAGATTGCTTGCAGCTGCATGGGTTTACGATGATAATGCCAAAAGTGATAGGCCTAATCATTATGCGATAAGCTCGGACGGCGGGCGAACGTGGAGCAAGCCAAAATCTATGGGAATAATGGGACAGACGCTTACGCTTTACGTCCTCGAAAGCGGAAAAATATTGTGTGTGTATCGCAGGACAGACAAGCAAGGATTGTGGGCTATTGTATGTCGGGTTGAAGGAAATGAGTTGAATATCGACGGACAATGGCCTTTGTGGGGTTACGGAACAGAGGGTTTAATCGGCAGGAGCGAAAATATGTCGCACAATTTCAATGTTCTAAAGTTCGGGGCTCCGTGCATCACCGAAACGCTGACGGGTGAGTTGTTTGTAGCATTTTGGTGTTATGAGGAATGTATCAGTGTTATAAGATGGATAAAAGTGAGTATAGATGAAAATGAATAAAATCAAAAAAGTTGTTTGGCATGTTGATTATTATGATCATCTGCTCTTGGCGGATTTGTTTGATGAAGGGCATATCGAGAAGATGCTCTCGGAGGCAAAGGCGAGCGGAGTCGATACGATATTTTGGAGGGTATCGGTAACGGGGCAGATGTCGTATCATACGAAAGTGTGTACGATGTTTCGCGAACAATACAATGAACGGGACAGGCGCTTGCTTGAGATATTGAGAAGGATTGATCCGCTCGATGTTGCGATAAGAATTTGCAGGAAGCTTGGGCTTGAGATTTTTGTTTATGTGAGTGTGTTCGATGAATGTATCGGAGGAGAAGAGCTTAAATTTATGAGCGATTTCATAAAAGGACATCCTGAATGCTTGCTTGTTGATAGAGAGGGCAAGCGGTCGGACGGGTTGTTGTGTTATGCGTATAAAGAAGCGAGAGATTATCGAATAAGGCAAATAGAGGAAATATTGGAGTATGAGCCTGACGGAATTTTTCTGGAAATGCGTTCTCATAGCGGAAGATATCGTAGCCCGATAGGGTTTAATGAACCTTTGGCAGATGAATATCGCAGGCGAACAGGTAAAGAAATTTTTTCTCATGATGATTTTGATTATTTTACGCTGATGCGCATTCATGGAGAATATCTTACGGAGCTTTATCGGCAAATAGGACGAGTAATTCATAATCGAAATAAACAGCTTGCGATAGGTGTATCTTTTGATGATTTTTCGATACATGCACATGATTTGAGAGTAACAGATGAACGCGGACTCGGATGGCTTGAAGTTCCTTCTCGGGTTGTGCATATCGATTGGCGGAAATGGATAGAAGAGCAAATTTGTGATATTCTCGTTGTCGGCGCAGGGGGAATAGAGATAAGCATGTTAGATTGGGATGATGTTTTTCGTGTTAAATATCTGCCTGTGATAGCAGGAAAGGGGGAATTATGGGTATGGCAAAGGTTCTTCGGCTGGCACGGAAGCTGGAAACTCAAGCCTAAGGGAGCAATACTCAAACAATTTGAAGATGTTGCAAGTGCAATGTCGATTAGCGGAGTTGTTTGGCATGAAGCGTACGACTGGTATCGCGAAGAATTGTCGGAATTTTTATGGACAGAATTGAAACGGCTTAAAAAACGAATTGAGTAAAACGTGAGCTAAATGAGTGTGCTATATAAGAATTTAATTTTAATGTAGGAGAGAAGATAAAAATTGTAGAAATGGCTTTATTTGTAAATTTCCTTTATTATAAAATGTTTTGAGTGTATTCAACTTTTGAGAAAGGATTTCGGAGCAATAATATGAAATTAAAAGTGTTGAAATATTCCGGGCCTAGGCAGGCGGAAATTGTCGAATCGGAAATAGCATCGCTTAAAGACAATCAGGCGTTGGCGAAGACAATCGTTTCGAATGTAAGCGCAGGAACAGAAATGGCATTTTATCGGGGGACGGCGCCTCAGCTTAACAGTAGAATGCGAGATGACGGATTGTGGGAAGATGTTCCCGGCGCGATAAGTTATCCTATGCAGTCGGACGGGGAAGGGGTTTGGTGGATGGGATATGCAGCTGTCAGCGAGATTATTGAAGTAGGCGGGGAAATGAACGATTTGAAAGTTGGCGATATTGTTTTTACATATGGGGCACACAAGGAATATCAAATAATCGAAGCTGGGGGATATTTTAAAGTGCCTGAATATCTTACGCCTGAGCAGGCAAGTTTTACAACGTTGACTGAAATAGCCTTTAACAGTATATTGGATTCGGCGATTAAGCTGATGGATAATGTCGTGATAATCGGACTGGGAACTCTGGGGCAATTGTCGCTTCAGATGTGCAAACTTTCGGGGGCACAGGTAATATCAGCGGATTTTTTGGATAATAGGTTACGATTGGCTTCTCAATTGGGAGCTGATAATATAATCAATCCCAAAACAGCAGGGGATTTGGCTGAGAATGTAATAAAGATATTCGGTGAGCGAGCAGATATCGTAATAGAAGTGACGGGCAATTCGAAGGCATTGGCAGATGCAGTTCGATGTGTTAGAAATGAGGGGCAAGTTACAGTTGTTTCGTTTTATCAGTCGCCGCCCGATATTCAGATGGGCAGAGAATTTCATCACAACAGGATTGTTATCCGTTCGTCGCAAATAGGGGGAATAAATCCCGTTTTGCGTGCGCAATATGATAATAGAGCGAAACGTGCCCGGACAGCAATGAATCTTATCGGGAAAATGAATGTTGATGCGCTTATTTCTCACAAATGCAAATTTGATGAATATCCGAAGATGTTAAAGACGATTGATGAAAATCCGTCGGATTGTCAATCGGTGATAATAGAATATTAACAAGTTGAATAAAGCCTTTTGCAAAATATGATTTCAAAACGCTCGGAATGAGAGAAGAGATTTAAGAGATTGATGATTGTGAAGAGAAGAATTTCGGATTGCGGATTGCGGCGCCAACGGTCCCGACGGGATGCCTTCGGTACGTCCCTTCGGGAATTGCGGATTTGAGATTGCCGCGTCGCTTCGCTCCTCGCAATGACGAGCTGAAGAGATTGTCGATTGCGGATTTCGGATTGCGGATTGAGAAGAGAAGAAAAGAGATTGAGGATTGAAGATTGTAGATTGATGATTGGAAGAAGAAATTGATGTCAGAGTGCCGACGGCACGGAGATCAGTCTATCGACGGAATTGATGATTGAGAAGAGAAGAATTTCGGATTGCGGGTTTGAGATTGCCAAGCCCTAAAACTTCAATGTCAAAAGCTTGTTCCGGAATGTTAAAATTTTCAGGATTGAGGCTTTTGTTTTGATATGAAACGCTTTTCGGTTTTAGGGCTTGACATGCCCAGAAGAAACGCAGATTGGAAATTTGAGATTGCTTTCCGACAATTGTCGGACTTCGCTCTTCGCAATGACGCAGAAAAATGTATTTTTCAGGAATCATAAGTTGAATATTGATTGGAGAAGATTATGGATTTGAAATTTTCCGCACATTTGGATACGTTGCTGGCAGAGTTGCCTGTATCGGAACGAATAGCAAAATTTTCCGAATTGGGATTTCCCGCATTCGAACTTTGGTGCTGGTGGGATTACGACGTTCGGGAATTATCGAACTCATCACAAGAAAATAATATTCCGATAGCAGCTGTTTGTACGAAGTTTGTTTCTCTTACGGACGAAGGGTCTCGGGACGAGTATTTGAAGGGTGTAAAAGAGACAATAGAGACATGTAATCAGCTTGGATGTAATATAATAATATCTCAAGTGGGCGATGAGCTTGAAAATGTATCACGTGAACAGCAGAAGGACAGTGTAATATCGGGTTTGAAAGAATCGGCGAAACTGCTCGAAGGAACGGGAATTACTCTTGTAATCGAGCCGTTGAATTTGCTTGTGGATCATGCGGGATATTTTTTGTCTCGCTCGGACGAAGCAGCTGAAATTGTGGAATCTGTCGGGTCGCCATCGGTAAAGATGCTTTTCGATGTTTATCATCAGCAGATAACGGAAGGGAATTTGATACCGAATATTCGCAAGTATATATCGTTAATAGGACATTTTCATATCGCGGATCATCCGGGACGAGCGTGGCCCGGGACGGGTGAGATAAATTATAGGAATGTGTTATCAGCTATTGCGGATACCGGCTATGACGGGTATGTGGGTTTGGAATTTTTGTTCCGTGCGATAACTGTTCCGGGTGGCTCGGACAGGAAAGATTTGGAATCGCGGGAAATTCCTCTTAAGCGACAAATAGAGATTTTGCAAGAGTTTGTCGAGACATACGGAATATAGCTTGATTTCGGTTTATGTATTTACGAATTATGGCCAATGCAGGCATTCGTCAGGAGCGTGTGCCAAGTCGCGTGCGTACCAGTCGGCGGAAGGTAACTTGTCTTTTGAAAAGCTTGTTGTCAGTGCGAGGCATTTCGCACCGGCGGATTTTGCAGCAATCACGCCATTAATAGCATCTTCTACAACAAGGCATGTATTGGGTTCGAGATTAAGCATCTCAGCTGCCTTTATGAAGATTTCGGGATTTGGTTTTTTGTGTGTCGCGTCTTCAGCAGTTATAATTGCATCGAAAATATTTTTCGGAAGATTAATTTCGGTGAGATTTCCTTCGAGTTTAATTCTATCGGCGCTTGTGGCAACAGCGATTTTTTTGCCCGAAGATTTACATTTTTCGATGAACTCTTTTGCTCCTGGGAGAGGAGTTAATTTTCCCTTTATGATATCAAGATAAATTTCGTAGGTTCGAGCTTTTGCTTGCATTATGTCGATATGGAAATCATATTTTTCGGCAACTCCTCCTATATATCGAATTTCTCCCGCTCCGACAAAGGGGATAAAATCTTTTGGGTTTACATCGAGGCCAAGCTCTTTGAACATCATGCAGGCAGCTTTACAGATGAAAGGTTCGGAATCAAGTAAAACGCCGTCCATGTCGAAAATTACGCCTAAAGGCATAGACATTTTATTTGTCTCCTTTTTGGAATAAAGACAGAAATATTTCTAAAATTGAGCGTTATATTATATTAAGATAAGGCATAACGATATTCCAGAGCTTTTATGTTAAACGTAAACGAGCGAGGCGATTTCAAGGTATGACGTGTGTTTCTTGACACGTTTCAGTGTATATGCATATAATTGCTTGTTTGAATTAATGCTGACAGAAAGATATTATGGCAGAATTTGAACTGAAATCGGAATTTAAGCCCAAAGGAGATCAGCCTAAGGCGATAGAGAAACTTGTTGACGGGTTGCAATCGGGAAGACGTTTTCAGACGCTTTTGGGGGTAACCGGTTCGGGTAAAACGTTTACGATGGCTCATACAATCGCCCGATATGGCAGGCCTGTGCTTGTGATTTCTCATAACAAGACTTTGGCGGCTCAACTTTATGAGGAGTTTCGTGAATTTTTTCCGAACAATGCTGTTGAATATTTTGTCAGCTATTACGATTATTATCAGCCTGAAGCATATATTCCTCAACGTGATATTTATATCGAGAAAGATGCATCGCGTAACGAAGATTTGGACAGGTTAAGAATGGCGGCAACGAGCGCATTGATGAGCAGAGAAGATGTTATAATTGTTGCGAGCGTATCTTGCATTTTCGGCTTGGGTGACCCGGCTGATTATAGGGAAATGGTCTTGACGGTTTCTCGTGGCGATAATCTGGAACGCAACGACTTGCTGTTGAGTTTGATACAGATGCAATATGAGCGAAGCAATACGGATTTGAGCAGAGGGAAATTTCGGGCACGAGGCGATGTTGTGGAAATCTATCCGTCATACGCGGATTATGGGTATCGCGTGGAATTTTTCGGAGAAGAAGTTGACTTTATCCGTCTGATTAATCCCGTAACGGGAGAAGCAATAAAATCGGTTGATTCTCTCGTTTTGTATCCTGCTAAGCATTATGTTATTCCCGATGATAGAATAAAATTTGCCTTGGCGAGTATAGAAAAAGAACTGGAAGAGCGTTTGGAAGAATTTCGTAAAGAGGGGAAGCTGATTGAGGCACAAAGGTTGTCGGCGAGAACGCGATATGATATGGAAATGTTAAGAGAGGTCGGATATTGTCCGGGGATAGAAAATTATTCTCGTCATTTGTCAGGCAGACCTGCAGGCAGCCGACCTTATACTCTTATAGATTATTTTCCAAAGGATTATTTGTTGATAATAGATGAATCGCATGTAACGATTCCTCAGATACGAGCGATGTATGGCGGCGATAAGCATCGAAAAGAAGTTTTAGTCGAGCACGGATTTCGGTTGCCTAGCGCTCTGGACAATAGGCCTTTGACTTTCGAGGAATTTGAGGCATTGTGGAATCGCGTAATTTTTGTTTCAGCAACGCCCGGGCCTTATGAACTTGAAAAATGTGGCGGGCAAGTTGTCGAACAGATAATTCGTCCGACAGGCTTAATCGACCCGAAAATTCATGTCCATTCCGCTACGGGACAAATTCCTCATTTGACGGAAGAAATTAACAAGCGAATTTCATCAGGTGAACGAGTGCTTGTTACGACATTAACCAAAAAACTGGCAGAAGAATT
>CAZKNI010000396.1:0-3057 GCA_964554055.1 uncultured Phycisphaerae bacterium
ACCCGTTTTTCATAATATAAGTTTCGACATCATACGATACAAAATATCTTATCGACATGCCTAATTTTACACGCCTACGTATCTCACTCGCGGAAATTTCTATCATAGGCGTCCGTGTCAATCCTTTCGCAAGCTTGTCAAATTGAATCTTGCTTGTTTTCGCCCGCAATTCGTCAAGCACCCTATGCCTTTCAAATCCGCCTCTATACGCTGAAACAATTTCAATTAACTCTATAAGTTCATCAAATCGATGCCAGCTTGGCAATTCAGCCAAACTGTCAGCACCTATAAGCCAATACATCTTCTCACCCGTATATTTCTCGAGAAAATACCTGACTGTATTTATCGTATAACAAGGCTCTGTCTTATCAAGCTCAAATTCATCAACTTCGAATTTGGAATTTCCCTCTATCACTAATTTTAACATATTATATCTATGCTTAGCTGCCGATATTATTTTATCAGGCTTGTGAGGCGGCTGACCTGCGGGAATGAAAACAACCTTATCAAGATTGAGTTTCTCCGCAAGCACCTGAACGCTTATCAAATGCCCCAAATGAGGCGGATCAAATGTTCCTCCGAACAATCCGATGCGCATTTAAACAGTCCCGCCCTTTCCGTATTCTTCATAAAACACAATTTCTTCCATAGACTTACGCGACGTCTTACCCGTAAACATCTCATCTGATAAAGGATAACCTATCGGAAGCACCATAATAACATCTATATCTTCCGGAACATTTACAATTCGGGCAACTTCCTTGGGATAAAGCGCGCCTATCCAACAAGTTCCGAGTCCTTCATTGCGAGCTGCCAACGTAATATGATCAATAGCTATAATCACATCGCGAGGCCCAGCAGCTTCCTTCCAAGGCTCATATCCACTCGTACATCTTATCGAACAACACACAAGCACAACGGGAGCCTCCGCAATAAATTTTTGGCCATAACACGCCTCAGCTATCTGTTGACGTTTATCTTTATCCTTAACAACAACAAAACGCCACGGCTGACGATTGCTACCCGAGGGCGCAATACGCCCCGCATCCAAAACACGCATCAACACATCTTCCGGTATCTCTTTATCCTGATATTTCCTTATGCTGCGCCTTGTCCTTATTACATCATAAAATTCCATATTAAAATCCTCCGCATATCTTCGCCCTGACAAAACAATATTTCCTTCTCTTCACATCTTAAATATTAACAAAAAATTGTAAATAAAATAATCGTTTGGAACAATATAAAAGCAAACTTAATCAGCGATTAATTCTTCCTAATTATTTTGCTTTTAATTTACCGATGTAATAACATTATCCCGTACGATTTTTCTACGTTCTTGACCTGCGGAGAAAATATGAGCGTTACCGTGCGAAACGCCTTTACACAAATAATTTTCGGACTTATTATCGTGCTAATGCTTGCACTCATTGGCAGATTAATGTATATCAACACAAAACTTGCACCTAAACTAAAAAAACTGGCAAAACATCAACATCAAGCTTATCGTCCTATTCCCGCTATCAGAGGAACAATATACGACAGGCAAGGAAGAATATTAGCTGCTACAAAACTTGTTCCCTCTCTCTTCGCAGACCCTGCTATTATAGAGGATAAAATATCTGTCGCTGATATTTTATCCGCAATAATAAATATCAATCCTGAAAAAATCCTATCATTGCTTGAAAAGAAGCCCAAAGCCAGATTCGTTTGGCTCAAACGCGATATCAATACTGATATCGCGGAAAGCATTAAAAAACTTCCGATAAGAGGAATCGGAATTATATACGAACCGAAACGAATTTATCCGGGCGGAACTCTCGCTGGACATTTGTTAGGAGCTGTCAATATAGACGGAAAAGGCATCGAAGGCATTGAACTCAAATTCGATAAAATTCTCGCCGGAGTCTCAGGATATGAAACATACATCAGAGACGCAACGGGGAAAAAAATCTGGCTTATTAAGAACAAATGCAAAGCACCCGTCAACGGAAAACATCTTATCCTTACAATCGATGCTTTTATTCAACAATTCACACAAGATATACTCGCTGAAACATGCAAACATTATCACGCCCAATCAGGCGCAGCTATCGTAATGATTCCATATACCGGAGAAATCTTATCATTTGCATCTTATCCACAAATTGACCCTAATAAATTTTCTAAAACGCCGATAGATAAAAGAAGAAATCGTGCTATTACGGACCCTTTCGAGCCGGGCAGCATATTTAAGCCGTTTATCGCTTCATATGCCCTTCAAGAAGGCGTTGTCAAATGGAACGAAAAAATCTTTTGTCATAACGGAGCATATACAATAGGCAGAAGAATCTTGCACGATCATCACCCTTACGGAGAATTGACCTTTCAGGAAATCATCATACACTCAAGCAATATAGGTATGGGAATTTTAGGACAACGTCTGGGCAACAGCAAGCTATATCAAGCTGTACGCTCATTTGGTTTCGGACAAAAAACAGGTATAGATTTACCGGGAGAAGACCCGGGTATTGTTAGGCCTCTTAAAAAATGGAATGATTATAGCACAACAAGTATCCCGATGGGTCAAGAAATAGCTGCTACTGCTATTCAATTAATACATGCATTTGCAGGACTTGCCAATAACGGCATAATATTAAAGCCCCAAATCGTTCGAGCATATATCGACGAACGAGGAAAAATAATAACAAACGAATATCTAAAACCCCAAATACAAAAACGGGCATTAAAACCTTATATTGCAAAGCTCATGATAACAAAAGTTTTAAGACGTGTCGTAACTGAAGGAACTGGCAGACGCGCCGAACTTAAAGGATATCAAGTCTTCGGAAAAACAGGAACAGCTCAAATCCCTCGAAAAAACGGCAGAGGATATGAGCCAAACGCCTATGTTGCAAGTTTTTTAGGCGGCGCCCCGGCAGATAATCCGCAAATTGTAGCTCTCGTTACTGTCAGACATCCCGACAGAAAAATAGGGCATTTTGGCGGAACCGTTTCAGCGCCAGCTGTTAAAAGAATATTGGAAGCATATTTCAAATATATGAACATTGAGCCATT
>CAZKNI010000397.1:0-5409 GCA_964554055.1 uncultured Phycisphaerae bacterium
TGGAAATAACAGAATAAATGTGCCCGAAGGTATAGATAAGAACCTCATTCCTCGTACTCAAATTCTGTGTTATGCGGAAAGTGAAGACGGGATTCATTGGGAAAGGCCCGATGTAAGCAATCAGGTTAAGCTTGACGGGCCTATTCATGCCTGTAATCAGGTTTTCGGATTTGATCAGCCTGTTGAAGGTGGGCCCCCTTTTTATGATGTTTATGAACATGATTCGTCCAAGAGATATAAATTTTTGATAAATCTCGGAGCAAAGGGGTATAGGGCGTTGGCTGTTTCTCCTGACGGTATTAATTGGCGGATAGATAAGGAATATCCGTTTTTAAAAGCTACCGATACGCCTTCAGCTATTTTTTATCATCCCGAGCGTCAAGTTTATATTTTGAGTGTTAGAAAATCGTGTGGCGATAGGCGCATATTTTTTATTGAGACATCCGACTGGGAAAATTTCAGTGAGCCACGATTGATAATGCATCCTGACACGGAAGATCAACCTTTGATTGGGTTATACGGTATGCCTGTCGTACGATATGAGAACATTTTTATCGGGTTGTTGTGGAAGATATATTGCGACCCTCTTAGCTTGGCTTTGCCTAACGGTCCTATCGATTGTGAATTGACATATAGCTATGACGGGTATGTTTTTAATCGTACGACTCATAAGCCGTTTATTGAAAGGAATGCGCTTGGCGAACATGGGGGCGGGTGTGTTTATGTCGGTACGATGCTTGTTGATGATAAGAATCAGGTGAGATTTTATTCCGCAGGTTCGAAGGCGGAACATTTTCAAAATCAAACATTGAAAGATGCTGCTCTTATGTTGCATACGTTGAGGCTTGACGGATTTTTCTATTTTGCGACACATGCAGGAAAGGGGAGATTGCGTACGAAAGCAATGCGTATAACAGGTGATGAAATAAAAATCAATGCAAAATCGCCGTTTGGAGGAATAAGGGTTCAAGTGATTGATGAGGGTGGAAATGTAATTCCCGGATATGGGTTTGACGATTGTATTCCGTTACAGGGAGATGAGTTGTTTTGGCAGCCTACGTGGAAAGGTGGAAAGAGGATTTCGGGGGTTAAAGGTAATAAGCGCAGGCAGCTTGATATTGAGATAACGACAGGTGAGATATACGCAATTCGGGGTGATTTTGAGATGCTGGAAACTCTGTGGGAAAAGGATTAGCTTAGATTTAGTTTATAATCGGAGAAATCATATGCATTTTGTCGATTGGGCTATTGTTGTAGGTGTTGTTTCTTTTTTTATAGGAATGGCTTGGTTTACAAATCGCTTTACGAAAAGTGTAGCGGACTTTATGGCTGCTAATAGATGTGCCGGACGATATGTATTAGCTGTCGGGTACGGGATATCAAGTTTGGGCGCGATTACGGTAATAGCTGAATTTCAAAAATATTACAAAGCTGGGTTTACAGCGGTTTGGTGGAGCTTTATGTTGGCGGTGGGTGTTTTGGTAGCGGTTACCGGTTGGGTGATATATAGGTATAGACAGACGCGTGTATTTACACTCGGTCAGTTTTTCGAGATACGTTATAGCAAGCGTTTTAGGATATATGCGGGTATTTTGGGTTTTTTAGCGGGGATAATTAATTTCGGAATATTTCCTTCGGTGGGTTCGCGATTTTTTATATATTTTTGCGGTCTTCCGGAGACGATAAATGTGTTTGGAATGACGATATCGACGTTTGCAGTTGTTATGTTTGTCTTGCTTTCGGTATCGTTGTTTTTTACGTTTGCCGGTGGGCAGATTTCGGTTATTGTTACTGATTTTCTTCAGGGTTTGTTTTGTAATGTTGTGTTTATAGTGATTTTGATAATATTGTTTATGGAGTTTAATTGGTCTGATATAATAACGGGTTTGAAGATGGCGCCCGTTCATCAATCCCGCATTAATCCGTTTGATACGTCAGCAATTCCGGACTTTAATATGTGGTATTTTCTCATAGGCGTATTTATGATGTTTTACGGTGTGCTTGCATGGCAGGGTCAGCAGGGGTATTTTTGCTCAGCCAAGAACGCACACGAACAACAAATGGCAGCAATTTTGTCAAATTGGCGTCTTGTAGCATTGGGATTGCTTTTGGTGTTATTGTCGGTGTCAGCTTTTGTTGTGTTGCATAATCCGAAATATTCGGAAGTTGCGAATAAGGTTAATATGACACTTAATACGATAGATAATAAGCAAATCCAGGAACAGCTTAGAGTGCCTCTTGTTCTTGTTAATGTGTTGCCAAGGGGTGTGATAGGATTGTTTTGCGCAGTTATGTTAGCGGCATTTATAAGCACGCATGATACTTATTTTCATACATGGGGTACGATATTTGTGCAAGATGTTATTTTACCGTTTCGAAAGACGCCCTTCTCACCTAAGTTGCATATGTTGTTGTTGCGACTTTCGATTTTGGGTGTTGCGATATTTGTGTATTGCTGGAGTTTATTGTTTCAGCAGACACAAGATATTTTTATGTATTTTCAGATTAGCGGAGCAATTTTCATTAGCGGGGTAGGTGCAGTGATAATAGGCGGGCTTTATTGGAAGCGCGGAACAACAGCTGGCGCTTGGAGTGCAATGATTGTCGGAAGTATAACGTCGGCGGCAGGATTGATATTGATTCATATACATAATATAACTCCTTTTGCGAATCCTGTGCTTGCGTATATAGGTTCGAAAACAGGAGCTGTGTTGAGTTTCTGGACGGCAGTTTTGTCTATAATTGTTTATGTTACGGTTTCGCTGTTTACCTGTAAGGAGCCTTTCAATTTGGATAGAATGTTGCATCGGGGGAAATATGCAATAAAAGAAGAACAGGTGTCGGATAAGTTGCCGGTTACGGGTTGGCGTGCTATTTTCGGCACGGAAGAATTTACATTTTGGGATAAGGTGATAAGTGCATCGGTTGTTATTTGGAGTTTTGGCTGGTTCGGGGTGTTTTTGGCAGGAGTAGGTTATCATGTGTTATACGGGATATCCGAATATTGGTGGGAGCGTTTTTGGAAATATTATATGTGGATATGTTTTGTTGTAGGTACGGGAATTACGGTTTGGTTTGCAATAGGCGGATTGCGTGATTTGAAGATAATGTTTCGAACGCTTGCAAGTGCTAAGAGGAATTTGGAAGACAACGGAATGGTGATTAATCATCACAGTAGGGGGGAAGAAATTGTTGATTGAAAAAAAGAGGATATAAGGAAATAGGGGTGTAGGTTTTTGAAGTCGATGATAGGCAAATCACAGCAGTAAAGGAAATGTCAATGTTTCGGAAGAAAAAAATGATAGGGGTTGTATGTGTTATATTAGCGGTGATTGTGTGTGCAGGATGTTCGTCGGGTAAAAATCAAAATATTGTTGTCAAGGGCAATGGGGGGAGGATTGCAATTGCTGCTTGTAAAGTTTCGGGTAAGCAGATAAGGCTTGACGGGATATTAAATGAGAGTGTATGGAAGGGGAGAAAGTATTTATTGACGAGTGCGAAGCGGAGTAAAATCGGTTTGACAGAAGAAGAAAAGGGTGAAGAGGGGTTTGTTTCGGTGTTGTGCGACAATGAGAATTTGTATATAGGGGGGAGATTTCGGGATAGAGATATTATATCTCGGAGCACGAAAGATGCACAAAAGCATTATAAAAAAGGTGATGTGTGTGAAGTTTTTCTTAAGCCTATGAGTAGAAATTGGTATTGGGAAATATGGGTAACGCCTAAGGGGTATAAGATAGGGGTTTTGTGGATATTGTTTAAGGACGGAACGAAGGAAATGCATCGATATTATAAGTTGGGAATGGAAGCTATGGGATATGTTGAAGGTACGATTAATAAATCGAGCGATGTTGATAAGTATTGGTCGTTTGAGCTTAAGATACCGATAGAGAAATTGCGATTTCCGGTGGATATATTGGCGGATGGAGATAAAAAGGTTAGCATAAATGATTGGACGATGCTTGTTGCGAGGCAGGATTTTACGGAGAAAGTTGATTTGAAGCATCGGAAGTTGAGCAGTTATCCTCAGCTTAGCCAGGCTAATTTTCACAGATATTCGGAATATGCAAAGTTGAGATGTGTTAAGTGTGCGAAAAAATAAAAGTCGGATTTTTGCTGTTGAGCTCGAAATGACGGAAGGAGTGTTTTATGATATGGCGAATTTTGTTGGGATTTTTGCTGTTGATTTGCTACGAGTCATCTGTTTTTGCGTCTGATTTTAGGATAGGTATAGGAAATTCGTTGCAGAAAATACGCTGTGACGGTGTTGATGTCGATAAGTTGAGTTTTTGTGGGATTGTGAATGTGTCGTTGGCACGTGATGAGAGCGAATCTTTTCAAATCGCTATTATTCCGGATAAAAGGCTCGAAGATGTTCGTGTGCACATAGATAGGGGAAATTTGCCGGAAGATGTTCGGGTGAACTGGTATAAAGTGGGATATGTTCGGACAGGTAATCCTTCGTATAAGGTTGATTATGTTGGAATGTGGCCCGACCCGTTGTTTTCGGTTTCAAATTTTTCGGTTGATGCGGACAGAGTTCAACCGATTTGGTTTACGATATCGAGCAGTTCGAATACACGAGCGGGCGTTTATAAAATGAGAGTGAGCATTGTTAGCAGTAAGTCGGTAGAATCAGCGGAAGTTTTTGTACGCGTACGAAATTTTGTTTTGCCGCGTCCGGGTACTTTTGCGGCGCCATTCGGGTTGTATATGAAAAAGGTTGCAGACTGGTATTATGGAAAAGGCAAGAAACTTCGAATAGAAGACTTTTATCGCTGGTGCGAATTTATATCTAAGAATTATCGTTTGACTCCTAAGAATATCGGGTATGAATATGTCGTGAGGAAATATCGGAAATTATCCGACGGTTCAAAAGAGCTTGAGTCGGTAGATATGAGCAGATTGGAGGAAACTGTGGGGAGATTGGCAGAGAAGTATTTTCCGGATTATTCTTTCGGGTTTTATAGGTTGCCTTCCGGAACGACAATTCAGCGGGTGTTAACAAGAAAAAGCTCGGAACAATATATGGATGAGCTCGTAAAGCCTATAAAAATGTATCACGATGAATGGAAAAGACGTGCGTTGCCTGAGAAGGTGTATATTTACGGGGTTGATGAGCCTGCGGATATAGACAAAAAGCTATTTCTGTTTTTGCAGGAATTATATGGCAGGATAAAAAAGATAATGCCCGATGTTAAAATTATGCAAACGGGCAATTGTGATAATTCACATTTGACGAATTATGTTGATATTTGGTGTCCGAAAACAGAACGTGTGTTTTTGCCATTTTTCAAAGAGCGATTGCAATCAGGAGATTTGCTTTGGTGTTATGTTTGCGTTAGCCCAATTAGGCCTTATGCTAATTTTTTTATAGATGAACCTGCCATCAATCATCGAGTTCTATTT
>CAZKNI010000398.1:0-5621 GCA_964554055.1 uncultured Phycisphaerae bacterium
TATTACGGAGCGAGCTTCTTATGTTACGTTACGCCAACGGAACATTTGGGGCTACCCGACAGTGAAGCTGTCAGGGCTGGCGTTGTTACGTTTAAAATAGCAGCACATTCCGCTGATATTGCTCGAGGGTTACCCGGAGCACGGGAAAGAGACGATAATATGAGTATTGCCAGAGCAAATTTGAATTGGCAGAAAATGTTTGAACTGGCACTTGACGGAGAAAAAGCTAAATCTATTCGCACACGTGAAGATTGTCCGGGTTTGGACTATTGCAGCATGTGCGGAAAAAACTGGTGTGCAATCCGAATAAACAATGAATTGAAAAGCAAAGCTATATCGAGCTGCAAATGATAATTAATAAGTAATATTTCATCTTGCCAGCTTTTGTATAACCGATTTTGTTACTTCGACAGGATTGCGAGAAGAAATAATTGCACTGCAAAGTGCAACGCGCTTAACGCCCAGAGACAAAAGCGTTTCAAGATTGCTTAAATTGATTCCGCCAATAACAATTTCAGGAATGTTGGCTTGCTGTAATCGGCGAATGGCGGATTTTATAAAATCTAATCCTGACGGGGGCTCGCGAGGCTTTGTTTGAGTATTAAAAGCTGGCCCTATTGCAATATATGTCGGGTGCTGAGCAATAGCTTGTTCAAGCTGAGACATATTGTGTGTGCTTACACCTATAATTTGATTCGGATTAATAATATTGGAAATAACAGATACGGGAATATCATCTTGTCCAATATGTACGCCATCCGCTCCGCAAGCAATGGCAATGTCAGGCCTATCGTTGACAATAAAAAGTTTGTTACGCTGATGTGCCGCTCTCGAAAGCTTCTCAGCTAGCTCAAAAAATTGTTTGTCGGAGAGTTTTTTTTCTCGCAGCTGAAGACAATCTACGCCAGCATCTAAGAGTTCACATGCAAGCGTCTCAATTTTGTTAATCGGACACACATCGGAGCCTATCAGTAAATAAAGTTTGACGGATAAAAACCTGTTGTGATACGATGCTGCAAATATCTGTTGCTCAAGCTGATATATTTCGAAACGCAACTCGGCAGCTTGTTTGCTTATTTTAGAGTCGATAGGAATTGAATATTCTTCTATCGTGCGAAGAGCCTCCTGAATTCGCTTGAAGCTAGCTGTTATTATTGCGTTCGGATTTGTTTTATTTCGTTCGGAAGGCGAAGGAATATTTTTCCCTATATCGATATCGGAAGCTCGCACATTTAAAAGATTATCCGTACCTAAATCAATGCCGATTTGCCGAAGCTTATGGCGATGCTGTTTGATAGATTTAGAGTATTGTTCGTTCTCGGAAATAAAACGTAAATAATCTTCAACAACTCGTAACCCTTCGCATGCGCGATTTATATTGGCGTCTATTATACGATAATATTTTTGATTCATAAAAATATTATAAATGGGATATTGTTGCATATCAACGCATGCGTAAATATAATCTGCAAAATGCAAACAAAGAATATTACCGAAAAACACATTGATGACCCGGATAATGTCAAAAAGGATACGCAATCGCTTCCCGTATGGATTTATCATCTCGCAATTTTCATTTCAGCATTATTCTTCACAGTAAGTTCGATTTCCGCAAAATTTGCAGCGAAAGCAGGCGTCGGACCTATGATGATTACGTTTTGTAGATTCGGGCTCGGATTGATATTTATCTCAATCTATATACTCGGGACACGAACATCCCTTAAGCCTAAACAGCCTTTGTTTATGATATTAAGGGGCATATTCAATATGCTTGCAATTGTGCTATTTTATTGGGCTGTCAAATACACAACTGTTACGAATGCAAATTTGCTAAATATGACGTATCCTGTCTTTGTAGCATTACTTTCGCCTATATTTGTAGGCGAACACCTAAAAGGTCGCGATTGGCTCGTATTGATATTAGCGGGTATAGGCATATATCTCGTGATAAATCCTGATTTTCAAAGGATTAATATAGGCGATTTATTAGGCTTAAGTTGTGGAATAGCAGCATCGTTTGCAATAATAATGTTGCGTTTAGCACGTAAGGAAAATCAAACAACGACAGTTTTGTTTATAATGCTTTTAACGGGAACTCTGATAATTTGGCCTGCAATATTTCGAGAAAATTTTTCAGTTTATACAAAAAATGTGATAGGGATTCTTTTCTTATGCGGGATAAGTGGCGTATTAGGTCAATTCGCAATAACGTTAGCGTTCAAACATATGACAGCTTTTGCAGGTTCTATAAGCGGAACATCACGAATTATATTCGCTGGCATAGGGGGATTTATTATGTTAGGTGAAAGACCCGGATGGAATGTCATAATAGGAGCGATTATAATAATTACAGCAATAGCTTTACTCACAAGCAAGAAAAGAGAGCCAAAACTCGATTGCAAATAAAATTTACAATTTCAAATTATTGCTAATCGAATTTTGCTGCAAAAAAACGCTTGTTTTTGCCAAAGTATATTATGCGGATTGTCGATTAAAGAATTAACCGATAGGAAAATAAATGTCCTATAAAAGTCTCGTAAAAAGAAAATCAGAGCGAATTGACGTTAGCTGTAATATGGCATAGAATATAATTAGCTTATAAACAATAAAAATTGTTGAGGCTTAATAACAGAGAAGGTAAAGTTCAACAGGATTTTTCATTATATAAAAAGGAAGCATAAATGTTTGAACGATTTACAGACCGTGCACGAAAAGTAATGGCTCTGGCTAATCAGGAAGCTCAGCGTCTTAATCATGAGTACATTGGCACCGAACACATTTTATTGGGTTTAGTCAAAGAAGGAAGCGGCGTTGGCGCGACAGTTTTAAAACAGCTTGACGTCGATTTGCGCAAAGTAAGACTTGAAGTGGAAAAACTCGTTAAGAGCGGGCCTGATATGGTAACAATGGGAAGATTGCCCCAGACGCCCAGAGCTAAAAAAGTTATTGAATATGCGATAGAAGAAGCTCGTTCTTTAGGACATAATTATGTCGGCACGGAGCATTTGCTTTTAGGATTGCTTCGCGAACAAGATGGAGTAGCGGCACAGGTACTTGTCAATCTCGGACTGAAATTGGAAGATGTAAGAGATGAAGTGTTGAATCTGTTGGGTGCGAATGGCGGGACAGAGTCAAAGGCAATGGGAGCTGGCAAAGGAAAAACAGAAGCAGGAAAAAGCAAAACGCCAGCACTCGATAGCTTCGGAAGAGATTTAACTGAATTGGCTCGTGAGGGTCAGCTCGACCCTGTAATCGGAAGAACACGCGAAATCGAACGCGTTATTCAGGTTTTATGTCGAAGAACAAAAAATAATCCTGTATTGTTGGGCGAAGCGGGCGTAGGCAAAACAGCAATCGTCGAAGGTCTTGCCCAAAAAATAATTTCTCACGATGTTCCGGAATTGCTTCACGATAAACGCATCGTCGTGCTCGATTTGGCAATGATGGTCGCAGGAACCAAATATCGCGGGCAATTTGAAGAGCGCATAAAAGCAGTAATGAACGAAGTTCGTAGAGCCAAAAATGTGATATTGTTTATCGACGAGCTTCACACGCTTGTAGGAGCAGGCGGAGCTGAAGGCGCTATAGACGCATCTAATGTACTTAAGCCGGCACTTGCGCGAGGCGAGATACAATGTATAGGTGCAACAACTCTCGACGAATATCGTAAATATATCGAAAAAGATGGCGCACTGGAACGAAGATTTCAGCAGATAATCGTTGAGCCTCCGAGTAAAGAAGAAACGTTTGAGATACTCAAGGGGCTGAGAGACAGATATGAAGCGCATCATAGGGTACAGATTACAGATGCCGCTTTGCAGTCAGCTGTTGAGCTTTCGTCCAGGTACATCACCGGAAGATGTCAACCGGATAAAGCAATTGATGTTATAGACGAGTCGGGCGCAAGGATTCGATTGCAATCTACAACTAAGCCGCCCGATTTGACCGAGCTGGAAACAGAAATAGAAAGAGTAGAAACCGAAAAATCGGAAGCTGTCAAAAATGCTGATTACGAGCGTGCAGCGGAGCTTAGAGACAAAGCGGAACAACTTCGAAAAGAAAAAGACGAGAAGATGAAACAATGGCGCCAGCAGCACAAAGAAGTTGACGGTATTGTAGATGAAGAAGTTATCGCAACTGTCGTAAGCAGTATGACGGGCATCCCTCTTACGCGATTGGAAAAAGAAGAAGCTAAAAGACTTCTTGAACTCGAAAATGAATTGCATAAACGTGTTGTCAGTCAGCACGAAGCAATATCCGCAATCGCAAGAGCAATCAGACGTAGCAGAAGCGGACTAAAAGACCCTCGCAGACCTATCGGAACGTTCATATTCGTTGGCCCTTCGGGTGTAGGAAAGACGCTGCTCGCTAAATCATTAGCTGAATTTATGTTCGGCGAAGAAGACGCACTCGTACATTTGGACATGAGTGAATATATGGAAAAGCATAATGTCTCTCGTCTTATTGGTGCGCCTCCGGGATATGTCGGATATGAAGAGGGCGGCCAATTGACAGAGCGTATCAGAAGACGTCCTTATGCTGTTGTGCTGCTCGATGAAATTGAGAAAGCACATCCCGATGTATTTAATATGTTGCTACAAATTATGGAAGAAGGAAGACTTACAGACTCGTTTGGCAGGCACGTTGATTTTCGTAATACAATCTTGATAATGACAAGCAACATAGGAGCGGAAATAATCAAGGAAGGCGGACAATTCGGCTTCGGTAGAAGAACAGCTCAGGCAAGTTACGAAAAGATGAAAGATATGTTAAACAAAGAAGTTGAAAAACACTTTAGGCCCGAATTTCTGAATCGTCTCGATGACGTAATCGTATTCAAGCCTCTGACTCGTGAAGACCTGACTCAGATTGTCGATTATGAAATGCGTAAGGTTGTCGAGCGACTTGCAGAACATAATCTCGAGCTCGAATTGACGGGCGAAGCGAAAGAATTCCTCATTGAAAAAGGATATAATCCCGACTTCGGCGCAAGGCCTTTACGAAGAGCTATCGAGCAATATATTGAAGACCCGCTATCCGAAAAAATACTTGCGGGAGATTATACGGGAATGGACAGAATCGTTGTCTCTGTCAAAGACGGAAAGCTATTGTTCGAAGGCTCAACAACAAAACCAAAACTTGAATCCGTTTCACAAACAGAAGATATCACGTAAAAAAATAAGAAGCTTCGCAAATAAAAAGCAAAAACGCCAAATCGCATTATTGCCGATTTGGCGTTTTATTTTTATAATATTCGGACAAGTTATTTACGAAAATTTACAAGAAAGGAATAAACAATCAATGAATACGAAAATATTATATCTCGGAGATACAGCTATCAATCAAGCTGCTTCGTATCTTGCCGGAATAATGGCATATTTCAATATAGAATTTGATTACGTACCTTCCGACAAAAAAATTCCCGACAATTTGTTAGATAAAAATTATCGTGCGATAATCATAAGCGATTATCCGTCGCGTAATTTTACGAGTGAACAATTCGAAGCTATAAGGCAGAAGGTCATTTCAGGTACAGGACTGATGATGATAGGCGGCTGGGAATCCTTTGTCGGAATTGACGGAAAATATAACAAGACGATTTTAGCTGATATTTTGCCTAT
>CAZKNI010000399.1:0-6366 GCA_964554055.1 uncultured Phycisphaerae bacterium
TCGAACCTTATAGCTACAAGCTGATCAACTGTCATGATACGATTAAAAAACCAATTTATTCCAGATGTCGCCCAATTATCTATAGGCCTTGTAGCTCCTCGAAAACATGCTGTCTGAATAGCAACCGTAAACTTATCATTAAGCAGCTCGAATATTGTTAGCGATTGCAAATCTTTATTAATTTGCTGATATGTCCGAATAAACATATAGCTTTGATATTTTCCCGTATTTCGGTCAAACCATTTATTTCCCAAAATCTGATGATGACCCGGAAATTTACCTGTTTGCATCGAAGCTGTAACCGCATACGTTATACTCGGAATGCACGTAACGGCATTTTGGACATAACAGCCTCTATTTATCAAATAACGCTTAATATTGATAAGCTTCCCCTCGTCTGATAATTTACGAACATAATCTGCTCTAAATCCGTCAACGAAAAATACAATCACCCTTCTTTTGGGAACGGTTATATTATCGGATATTTTAACGTCAAGGTTACCCGAATGAGCACAGCCTATTAATATCGAACAAGCGGATATCAATATTAAAACTAATTTTCGCATTAGCATAACCGATTTTCCAATCGTCAAGTTCATTTAGCCAACAACATTCACATATTATTTACATCGCAAAAATCCAATCGTAAACTTGACTGTAAAGAGAAATATTATAATATACTGTTTAATTAAAACAATTTGTTTACGAGGAGAAAACAATGAAAAAATACAAATGCTCGGTTTGCGGCTATATCTACGAGCCTGAAAAAGGAGATCCCGATAACGGAATAGAAGCGGGAACAGCTTTTGAAAACTTGCCAAACGATTGGACATGTCCGGAATGCGGCGTATCCAAAGACGAATTCGAACCTGTTAACGAATAGGACACAAAATAGCCTATTTATCTTGCTGATCCAAAATAAAAAACGTCAGCGCAATCATTTGAAGCAATGTTGCGCCTAAAATTTTAAATGTCGTAGCAGCTTGCAATGATATTTCACCCAAATCAATAAGCCCGACAATCGTCCAAAATAGCATCCCGATAACAAGAATCTGAGCTATTGCACCTATAAGTCTCGCAAACGAAAAATCACGATGCATATTCACTTTATTAAGCTGTTTTAATTGATGCAATATCTCATCGAGTTTCTGAATAACTTGTTGATTATCACTGTCATTTGCTTCATTCGTCCGCACATTTCCAATCTCTTCGGATGCTCGAATATTTTCCATATCGTCAGGCTTAGCTGGCATCTCTAATTTCTGCGGATATACGGAATTGATTTTGAATTGCCTTTGCTGTTCCGGCATAATATCATACCCTCGCAATAAGATTTCGATTTCAATTTCTCTTATTAATCTTTTTCGAAAACCCGGACAGTTGACAAAATTATTTTAGCAGCTTCTGCCAAATTATCAGCAAAAAAATCGGGATTTACAAAAGTTTTTTCATCGGGCGAATTTCCGATTTTTATTGTCTTTACGCCAGCTGATTGTCCCGCACGAATATCATCCTCTTTATCGCCTATCATAAAAGAGTTTTCGAGCACGATATTATGCTTTCGAGCCGCTTTTATTATCATCCCGGGATAAGGCTTTCTATCACGAGAATCCATACAATATTTTTTTACAACGCCATTTTTATAATAAGGACAATAAAAACAATCCGTAAGAACAATCTCATTTTCACGCAACAATTCCACAAACCTATTATGCACCGATTGAAACTGTTGTTCCGTTATAATTCCTCTGGCAAGCCCCGATTGATTACTTATTACAATTAAGGCAAAGCCCGCTTTATATAATGCTTTGAGCCCTTCGATAGCACCGTACGAAAACCTAATATCATCGGGATTGTTTATATATCCGACGTCCTCTATAATTGTTCCGTCGCGATCCAAAAAAATCGCATTTCTGCCATTATATTTTTTCATATTAATATTGTCCGACATTATTTCGGACACAGAGACGATTCCATCAATTCACAAACAATATGATACGCCAGAATATGTGCCTCTTGAATACGATTCGTCCGAGTATGTGGCGAGCAAAAACACAAATCAGCTATTTCTTTTAACTTTCCGCCATTTGCCCCCGTAAATCCGATAACCGTCATTCCGATTTGTTTCGCTGACATTGCAGCTTTTATTACATTTTCGCTATTGCCGCTCGTTGAAATACCCCAAAAAACATCTTTCTCGTTACCTAACGCCTGCACCTGTCGAGCAAAAATATCCGCATAGGAATAATCATTTCCGACACACGTAATAACAGACGTATCACACGATAATGCAATCGCGGGCAACGGTTTACGGTCATATAAAAATCTTCCTATAAACTCGCCTGCTATATGCTGAGCGTCAGCAGCTGACCCGCCATTACCTGCAATCAATATTTTTCCGCCATTATTTACAGCTTTGACAATCTCTTCGGAAATACTTTCAAGCACATCAAGACCCTCTGCTAACATCTGCTCAATTACTTGCAAATGTTCCTGTATATTATTCTTTATTCGCTGATTCATCTTGTTTTGCCCTTTCGATAATCGTATTAATAATTTTTGTCGTGCTATATTCATGTTCTATTGGCGCAAGAGCAACACGGCCGCCATAACTCTGAACAAATTCATGCCCGACAACACCTTCGACAGAATAATCCTGTCCCTTAACAAGCACGTCGGGTTTAATCTCTTTTATCAAGTTAATAACGGAAGGCTCATCAAAAATCACAACGTAATCGACAGCCTGCAAAGCAGCCAACATTCGTGCTCGCTCTTTTTCATTTATTAACGGGCGATTAGGCCCCTTAATTGCTCTCACCGATTTATCCGAGTTCATTCCCACAACGAGCAAATCGCCTTGTTCACGCGCAAATTCAAGATAACTCACATGCCCGGGATGAAGCAAATCAAAACAACCGTTTGTAAAAACAACCCTTTTGCCCGATGAACGCAATATCTCAAGTTCACGAACAATCTGAGCCCTATCTATCAATTTGCCCCTATGCCTACGATGTTGAACGAGCAATTCGAGTTTAAGCTGATTACGTGTAATCGGAACAGCTCCCGCTTGCTGAACTTCCCAGCCACCTGCAACATTTGCAAGAATAGCTGACTCTTCAATCAACAATCCTTCACCCAACCCGACAGCTAAACTTGCCAAAACAACATCGCCAGCGCCCGTATTATCATAAACATCTCTTGGCTGAGTCGGAATATGCCTACAAGCATTTGAACCCTGCGCCGCAATAATCAGCCCGTCCCTATCAAGCGTAATAATAACATTTTTTATTCCGTATTTTTTCACAAGCACATCAGCCGACTGTTTAGCAGCGTCTATCGTATCTATTTTTATCCCGCTCGCATTAGAAGCTTCAAGCCTGTTAGGTGTTATTAAATCCGAACCTGAATATCTGGAAAAATCGGATATATTAGCAGGGTCAACAACAACCGGAATTGTTCGCTCATTAGCTTGCGATACAATCCAGCTAGCTAAATCATTGCCTACAAAAACCCCCTTGTCATAATCTTCCAATGCTATCAAATCAACAATATCAATAAACTTTAAAATCTCTTGTTTTAGGCGTTCACACATCACGGACGAACAAGCCTGCTGTTTTTCGGTATCGACACGCAAAAGCTGCTGCTGTATGCGATGCTGAGCCATTCCTATCATACGTTGCTTAAGCGTCGTAACAATCCCTTCGTCAAAAATCAGACCGGAAACATCAGCACCCGTTTCTTCGAGATGTGCCCTTATCGCTTTTCCAGCTTCATCGCATCCAACAATGCCGACACAAAAAGCTTTTGCCTCAAGACCGACAAGACTCGCAGCTACCGAACCGGCGCCGCCAAGCCTATGCCTGCGAGATACAATCCGCATTACCGGCACAGGCGCTTCGGGGCTTATACGCTCGATATCCCCTACCAAATACTCATCGAGCATATAATCGCCAACAAGCAACACCGACGCGCGTTTTTCGCCTTCCAAATGTGCTACAAGTTTGCTTATTTGTTCATACATATCCGCTCTAATATATCACGAGAAAAATTGTTAAGCAACTGTTCCATTTTCTTTCTTAAAATATCCTCTCCGTCTCCCGAAATTTCCATTTCAATTTCGAGACTCAATAACCTCTTCGAATTTATTTTTGCATTCACAAGCAAATTCTCATTCAATTTCACAATATCTTTTTCCGTACAAATGATAAAATCCGCATCTGACCTATCAGCGCTACAATTTATATTCTGCAAATCATCAGGCGTGAAAAAATAATGATCGGGAAAATATTTCGTTCCTACAACATTAGCGCCCAATTTTACGATTGTTTCATAAAACCCTTTAGGCCTTGCAAGCGCAGCAAACAAAAATACTCTCTTATTGCGAATATCATCAACAGCCAACTCTCTGCCGTCAAGCATTGCCAATCGTTTCGGCTTATGGCTCGAATACAAAATCGAAATATCCGCAACGATATTTTTTAGTCTGTTTGTAAGCGACCGAAGCTCTTCCTGGCCAATCTGATTAGCTCGCGTTACAATTATCAAATCCGCACGTTTTAGCGAGTCGATAGGTTCACGCAATCGTCCGAACGGCAACAATCTTTCTCCGCCAAACGGAAAAGTCGCATCTATCAAGCATATATCAAAATCTCGTCCGAGCCTACGATGCTGAAACGCATCATCCGCTATCAAAATATTCGCTCCTTGCTCAATTGCCTTATGTCCCGCTAATACTCTATCGCGATGTGCAACAATTTTGGCAAAACTCACCCGTTTGCGAAACAACATCGTCTCGTCAGAATCACTGTCAGCTTTTTTGCCGTAACCTCGAAGAATTATTCCGGGATTTGCCCCCAATTCCCGTGCAATTTCCGCCAACAATATCACCGTTGGAGTTTTTCCCGTTCCACCTACTGTAATATTGCCAACGGATACAACGGGCGCATCAAGCCAATACGTCCTAAAGCGCCCCGTATCATACAGACGATTTCTAACTTTAATTATCTGCCCGTATATCCCGTCAATTAAACCCGACAAGAATTGCTCCCTTTAATTTTCCAGAGCCTAACTTCTCGCAATATGATAGCCTGCAGACAAACAACAAAACTCAAACGAAAATATTTTTCGTCAAATTAGCCATCGAGCTGTTTCTGTATTTTCTCGATGATAGCATCTGCCATTTCCGACGTCCCGACTGCACTCGGGTCATTACGATCCGCTTTAAGGTCATACGTAACATTCTTTCCTTCAGCTATCACTTCAGCTACAGCTTGTTCAAGAATTTCCGCTTCTCTTTCAAAGCCGAGATAATCGAGCATCAATTTACCCGACAAAATCAAAGCTGTCGGATTAACCTTATTTTGCCCCTTATATTTAGGAGCGCTGCCATGAGTTGCTTCAAAAACAGCCCCGTTTTCTCCTATATTCGCACCCGGAGCAACGCCAAGCCCCCCAACAAGCCCCGCACACAAATCACTTATAATATCACCGTAAAGATTAGGCAACACAAGTACATCGTAAAGCTCGGGTTTTTGCACCAGCTGCATACACATATTATCAACAATTCTGTCTTCAAATTCTATATCGGGAAATTCCTGTGCCACTTCACGCGAAACTTCAAGCCAAAGCCCGTCGCTAAACTTCATAATATTCGCTTTGTGCACGGATGTAACCTTCTTTCTGCTGTGCTTGCGAGCATATTCAAATGCAAATCGTACAATCCGACGCGTTCCTTCAACGCTTATCGGCTTAATGCTTATACCGGAATCATCCCGAATCTTCCTATCGCTTCTGCTGTTTATCCATTCGATAAGTTCCGAAGTAACGGGCTGACCCTTTTCAAATTCGATACCTGCATACAAATCTTCCGTATTTTCACGTACGACAATCAAATCGATACCTTCATACCTGCTGCGAACACCTTTATAGCTTTTGCACGGACGCAAACAGGCATACAAGTCGAGGCTCTGCCTTAAAAACACATTCACCGAACGAAAACCCGTCCCTACGGGCGTCGTTATAGGCGCTTTTAACGCTACCCGATTTTTCCTTACGGATTCTATCGTACGTTCGGGCAAAGGCGTTCCTTCACGCTCCATAACATCAACGCCCGCTTCCTGAATATCCCATTCGATATTCGCACCTGTTGCGTCTATACATCTGCGAGCTGCCTCTGCCAATTCGGGGCCCGTTCCGTCACCCGTTATTAATGTTACTTTTGCCAACGTCAATTCCTCCGTCAAAATTCAATTTTAAATTTTACACACTTGCCGATACATCCAAATACACGACAAAATCAAACAACACTTAAATATCCAAAATAAACTTCTTTTATCCCCACAATAGATTATGGCTCGTCAACAAATT
>CAZKNI010000400.1:0-3181 GCA_964554055.1 uncultured Phycisphaerae bacterium
TTGCATAAACTTCTCGACTTCTTTCTGCTTCTCCCGGGAACGTGATGCCGATTCATCAAAACAGTGTAATATCCAATAAAAATCTTTCCAGTTACTTCTGCGAACAAATGAATCCCAATATTGTAGCTTTTCTTCGAGGCAACGCAGAAATCGTTTATACCTCTGAACATTATTCGCCATACCCCATTCATCTACATATCCCAGACACATAACATTCATACCTAACCTGTAACAATATTCCACCTCTTTCGGTGTTGCCGGAAACGTTCTATAATCGCAAAATCTTTTAGGTGAGGAATAAATGTCCGTCAGAGAAATTCTATATCTGCTTGCAAAATCAAAGAGTTTACGTTTTTCATCAAAACTCAGCACATTCTCAATCTTGCGCGAACCCCACGGTATCGACGATACTTGACTGAGACTCAACAATTTTCTACACAAATCAGGTTTATGCCAAGCGTCCCAATATTGAGGTGCAAATCCGAAACAGGTTTTCAAATAGCTTCGCTTTGGCAACATATAATCAAACACCCTTAACCTAATTCTTAATATCTGTGTTTCATTATCGTTACATTTTACTTTAATGAAACCGCGATATATACCCGCTTTCGTTTTCGGAACTTTTATTGTACACCAAAACGGTTGAACATATCCCGGCTTAATATTCACTTTGACATTATCGGGAAGAATAATGTCAGGCCAAGCCCAGCCTATTCTTTTACCCGCGGATGAACAATTGACCGTCTTTACATAGCCAATCGGATTAACTCTTATATTTGAAGCTGATATCAAAGTGTTTTTATCCATATGCATCAGTGGCGTCGGCTCAAATGCTACTTTTCTTATAATTTGCCCTAAAGGTATTACAACAATCTGAAAACTTTCACGCTCGTTTTGGGCGGCACAAACATCAATAATAGATAGATATTTCCCCTTGAAATCTGCAGCTTCTCTAAATACTTTCTGCATCGAGCTAGCATATCCTAATAAAAAAGATGCTCTTGTACCTCTTTTTATTATTGGAAATTCATCCCAATGTTTCAGCCAGATATCAAGAGATATCTTAGCGGGTTTGGAAACGTACGAGATTTGAATACTTTTCCACAGTGTTTTACTCCTCGACGCTTTCCAATCTACCGCACATATTATCAATTCTTCCGCACCTACTTTCCACGCGGATATCGGCTTAGAAAGCTGTTCGTTACCGTTTATTTTCCACGAATAAACGGCGCTACGGTCAAATTCACATACAAACGTATATGCTCTGCCTTGCAAAATTCTTTCTTGAGATTTAACCTTCGTATTGAGAGTTGCTATCCCCTTATCAATTTCAACGACGACAGGGCCTTGTAAAATCCTAAAATCCTGCCCAAATCCCCCTATTTTTTGCGGTACAAACGTCCACTCAATCCGCATCAGATTGCTGTCCGTCAACGACGGAATATACAATCCCGTATTAAGTTTAATTATTGAAGGATTGCTTTCACTTTGAGTAACAAATCCTTCTGCAGTTTTTCTAACACCTAACGCCGATATACATTTTACATTAGACAAAGAACCCGGATTACAAAAATCTATAAACAAGCGACTGTTTTGTGCTTTTTCTGTTTGGCTTAAACCAATACTGCTCTCTCCGAAAACAATAAAAGTAGCAATAAGAATCGGAAACACAATTTGTCGTCGCACTGGAACAATCGAATCATTCAATTGCATTTTTAATCCTCGCTCTTATTATCAACAAAACTTTTTATCGCATCTATTTTTGTATCTATAAATTCCGATATTTGCTCTCGATACGTTAATCCGGACAATAACTTTTTAAAACGAGCTCCAACTTGTTCCAATTTTCGTATCTGCTGCTGCAATGTCTCCAGCATTATTTTTGAAATGTGAGAATTTTTACCCTGCAAAAATTTTCTTTCCATTTCATACTGCTGGCTCAAATTACGCACACACGCCCAAGCAACATCACGCTCTCGAATGAACTCCGACGCAACGGTTTTTAGCTCCTCCACTTGCTCAAATATTCCACATTCCATCAACACCTCTCGCATCTTAAATAAAGCTTGGCTTTTATTGTCATTTCCCTCAAAAATCGCACTCACAATAAATAGGGAATCCAAAGATAAAAATACCGGGTCGCAAGGCGGATGAAATTGCGAATATCGACTCCAACCGGTTGCTATTAAGCCCTTAAAACCGAATTCATGCGCAGCGCGATACCATGATTGCGCATTGTTCATTAAAGCCTGTTTATCGGGCATTATGGAATCGGGACCGCTACCCCCCTTATATGCACCAGCTCCCCATAAATTCAATCCGAGTTTAGCGAAATACCTGATGTTTTGAATATTATAATGATATTTATCACTCACTTCGTAAACAGGCAACTCGTATCCCCAAAACACAATATCCGCTCTATCTTTGATTGAAAGCAAATGCTCTCTATCCCATTTAATCAGCATATCATGCCAAAGCATAGGCTTAATGCCCCTCTCATTTAACATATCGAGTATTGGAATCACATGTTTCAAATACAATTCCGCTTTGCTATGTCTCTCAATAAATGCTTTCGTATCAGGATGCATCCCTAATGTCCAAACCTCATCACCTCCGATATGAATAAACTTTATATCGGGAGAGAGAGCTAACATTTCCTCTAGCAAATCCATCACAAATTCAAGAGCGCCGGGAGCTAAGGGATTTAAGCAATCGTTACGATTAGGAATCTCACGCAAATGTGCATATCTTTCCGGATACAAGAAATTTTCCATATGCCCGAGACATTGAATCATAGGAATGAAAAACAATCCGTTGTCCAATGCGGTTTTTTGGATAACAGTAATATCGTCAGGCGAAAACGCTCTTTCCGACCTAAACTCCTTTTGAGACCAGGGAAATTTATCTTCCCAACCTATCATTAAACCGTCATAGCCAGCTTTGGCGAAAATAGAAATAAGCTCAATAAGCTTACACACCGGAGGGCACATACCGTTCAAATCAAGATGAACAATTTTATGCATCACAGCTATCCCGATTTTATCATCAACAAACTAAAGCTAAACAAACAAATAGCAGTATTAGCTTAATCATTTTACACGCTAATACTGCTATTTTTCACACTAAATTCTCTTGCTAATGTGCCAACAAATAAATCTGTTACTTTTAATTTATTTAAGGG
>CAZKNI010000401.1:0-6793 GCA_964554055.1 uncultured Phycisphaerae bacterium
TTTTATCGATTTTTATAATTTTGCTATTTTCTTTATTTTCAGGAAATTATGTTTGTCAAGGCATGAATTTTCAAAATAATCTTGACATAATTGCGAAAAAGTTTTATAGTTTAAACGGTAGGTTTTACTGATATTATTAAAGCGCTTGAATAAACAGGAGTAACTATGAAAATTACAGACTTCTCCGCCCAATTTGTGATAGACGGGTTTTTGGAAATTCAATTTAATGATATTCCGCTGGAAAACGGAAAATATGTTTCGGAAGGATTCGCTCTTGAAATAACTCAATCCGAAGATAATTGTGTCAATATTAAACTGTCAGCTTTAAATAATGATGAATTTGAACTCTCAAATGTTACGTATTTTATAGGAATTCCTCTTTGTAATCCGGGAATGATACTCGTTCCGGATACGGGCAGGCATTTTATGAATACGATTTATCCCCGTCAAGTAATGATGCAGGCAGAATTTTTGGTCTCGAGTGCACATATGTCAACACCTTTTTTGGCTTTTATGAGTAATACGGGAAGAGTGTTACAATCGTTTGGCTTGTTAGGGGATATTGTGGATACGTCATTTAAATTGCTTTCTCCCGGTGCTAACAAAAAATTTTCGCTTGTTGTGAAAGATGAAGAATGGAAATGGCAGATAACGAAGCCTTATGACAAAAGTTTGTCGTTAGGACGGATGAGAGTTTTTGAAGACGGATTCTTTCAGGGCAGCGGCGAATTGAACTGGTTTTATTCTTTACAAGGATATGCGAAGGTTTATCAGGATAGACATGATATATCTGTACAGGCGAATGAAAATGTATATAAGCCACAATTTTGTACTTGGCGGGTAATAAATTCGGATTATATGAATCATGAATGGGTTGTTAAAATGGCGAGGGAATGTAAAGCTATTGGGTTGGAAGTGATGATTTTAGACGACGGTTGGTTCGGCGTGGGGCTTGATAGCGATATTATGGAAAGTTCTCTGGGAGATTGGCCTAAAAAGGTTGAAGGGAAATTTGACGATATTTGCGAAACGATTTCGGCAATCAAGCGAGAGGGAGTACATCCGGTATTATGGTTTTGCCCTCTTGGGCTTGGCCCTCAATCCGGGATATTTGATAAATACAAAAAATATTGTGTTAGCGTAGAGGGTCGTCCTTATCAGACACCCGGATTGTTTCGGACTCTTTGTCCTCGAAATCCTCAAGCGCGAACCGTTATGGTGCAAATGCTTAGAAAAGTGCTTAGCTATAATCCGGATGGGTTTAAGCCCGATTTGTTTAATTATCAGCCCGCTCAGGCTTGTGATGCCAATCACGAACATGATATTCCCAATACACTTGAAGCGTTGCGAGAGTGTATGAGGCTGATGTATGAAGAAGCGATACAGTGGAAAGAAGATGCGATATTTATGCTCAAAAATGATGAAGCCAATGTTGATTTTTGTCAGTTTGGCCCTTCAATTCGTAGCGGAGATTCCCCTTATGATCCGAATATAATGTTTTTGCGTTGCGCTTATCCGAATGCTTTCGGTAAAGCGGTAATAAATGATTATCTGATGATAGGTAGGTCGGAATTACCTAAAGAGATTGCATATTCGATGATAAAACAAGTAACGATGGGGACTCCCGCAGTTTCGATAGATTTGTTAAAAATGACGAAAGAGCAAAAAGAAGTTCTTAGGGTATGGCTTGGGCTTTATAATGAAGAGCTGAAGCGGATTCATATAGGTGCATCGGTTGAGCCTCAAGATTCCGGAATGAATTGCTGGATACGCATGGATGGCTCGGCGAGCAGAGCGATAATTACGGTTGTTAGCCCTTCCAGTGTTGTTGAGTTTTTGCCTAATGTTCGAGAGATATATTTGCTTAATGCAAGTGATTGTGAAGGGCTTTTTGTAAGAAGGAGTGAATTGACAGGAGATATGGATGTTCAGTGTTTTGATTACATGCATAGGAAAGTGTATGATTATATGTATAGGGGACAGAATCGAATAGAAGTTCCCTCGGGAGGATATGCGAAATTTGTAAAGTCGGGATGAAAGTATTTTATTTTATAGTTTAGTTTATAGTTTTACGAATGGATATATGGAGGATATGCGTTATGTATAAGAAAAACGGAATGGCGGTCTTAAGGCTTTTGTTATTGAATGTTTTTCTTGTAGGTGTGAATGTATCGAGAGCTAATAAGATGTATATTTATGAATCTTACGGGTTTGATTTTGGCGGAGCACCTACGAATTGTACGATACATTTGCACAATTGGGGATATTGGGATACTGCAGTTCCCGATGGGACGAGTTCTCCTTATTATCGTCATTGGGAGATAAAGTCGGGTGATGTTAATGATGCAAAGGTGATAGATATTGGCGGCGGGTATGGAAATGTTCTTTCATTTAAGAATAATGTGTATGTCAATTTGCAGTTGGGTTGGCAGGGTAGCTGGTCGTATTCGGGTGAAATTCAAACGATAATTATCGAATATGATTTTTATCAGAAGCGTAATGGCGGAAATATATCGGGATATATGTTTACGTTGCGTAATTCTCAACAGGTAATTCAGACAAAAATTCATCCGGAAAACGGATTGTTTAAAGCTGCATTGAGAAAGGATTCTTCGGAAGCTCCTATTGAGATGCATTTGTTGGCAAGTTATTCCGAAGGCGTGTGGCATCATGTGAAAATAGAGCAGCGTACGCAGGTACAAGAGGATTACGGAACGGTAAAGATTTGGCTCGACGGGCAGGAAATAACGGGAGGGCATACATATTATACTCAATGGCCTTGCTGGAACGGGTATATAGATGCCATTCAGATTAACGGAAATGTAAGTGGAGCGGCACAATATTATATTGATAATGTCAAAGTTTTGATACGTAACGATGTTTCTTCGCCGGTGCCGGATAATTTACAGGAGATAGGTTATTGGCTTGTTATCGATCCCGCTTCGGTGAGTGATTTCGATGAACCTCATTCCGGTGACGCTAACAGAGACGGAGCAGTTAACGGAAATGATTTGAATATATTGTTGTCTAATTGGGGGACAACGGGAGTTAATTGGGCATCGGGTGATTTTAATGATGACGGAAGCGTTGGGGGGGAAGACCTGAATATGTTGTTGTCGGAATGGGGCTGGACTGCGAGTGATGAACAGGACAAGGGGGCAACGATATATTTTTCAAAGAATCTTTCGCGTGTGATTGATGCTTCGACGATTGGAATGCAGGGTCTTATTAATATTGATCATGTGTTTTTCCGTGAGGTGTATGATCCTTATGATGTTGTTTTGCGTGGAGATTATCAGCGTTGCTGGAAGGCTTTTAAGGATTTGATTAAGCCTTTGTATGAATCGGGCCTTATTGCGGGATTTATGCTGAAGGACGAAGCTGTTTGGAATGGGGCTGAAGTGTCGGATGTGGAAACGATTGTAGATACGATTCGTAATGATTTTCCAAGTGCGATAATATATTATAATGAGGCACTTGCGATATGGACGAGTGATAATAATAACTGGCATTCGCCTGAGAATTCGTCGGGTGAGCCTATTGATTTTTCAATTCCCGAAGGAGTTACATGGTTTTCAGCTGATTGGTATATTGGCCCCGAGCATGTGAAAGAAGGATACAGGAAATGTATATATCCTCTTCTTGCTCGTAATCAGCGAGCAGTTCTTGTTCCGGAAGCTTATGGTCCGAGATATGATGATAATGGCGCGACGATGTGTGCTCGAGCGGACTTTTATTATGATTGGGCGAAAAATGATCCGATGATAGCGGGTATTATGCCGTGGCATTACGATAACGACGAGCATATGCATTCCCATGGGTCGGACGAATGGATCGGTTTGTCGAATATTTCATCGTTGTTAGCTAAGTGGGAGGGTATCGCGGACGAGATAAATTATGATTATGAGAGGCAATTTCCGTCGTGGGTGAAACCTGTTCAGGATTTTAGTTTGTTTGCTTCGTCGGGTACCGAGCAATTGCCGAGTACGTATGCGTTTAGCCCCTGGAACGGGAATGATGACCCTGTTCCGGATAGCAATGTGTTTTTTGAGAGGGCTTGGGAAAATACATACATAAAAATGTTGTCAGAAGGTAAGTTCAGGTATTGTTGGGGAACAAATGACCCAAATACCGATAGGATTTATGATCAGTGGGATAATCCGGGTGATAGTTTACAAAATATTCAGTTTGATATTTATGTGAGTGATAGCAGTAGCGTGAGCACTTTATATGTGTTTCCTTATCGCGGCTGGGCGTATCCATTGTCTGTTTTTATAACTCATTGGGGTATTGGGTATCATGATGATGTTGGAGATCATTATATGGGTGATTTTTCGGTTTTCAATACGGATTCGTGGAATACGGTTATCGTGAGAATAGATAAGCTTAATCATAGGATTACGATAAGTGTTAACGGAAACGAAGTTGGCAGCGAAATATATTCCCCTGTTGACGGAGAAACGGGAGACAAAGTGTTTACGAGTGTTGCATTTCGTAATTATGGAAGCGGGTCCGTGTATCTTGATAACATTGGCATATGGCACGGTGATAAATGGTGAATGAATAAATAAATCTGAAATGAGTAGCAGAAGAGCAATTATTGTTATTCGATGTTTAGCTGTTTTGTTGTCGGCGAGTTGTCCTTCGATATCTAACGGCGGGAACGCACAAATTACGACGATAAGAGTATTCGGACTGCCTGAGCTTAATTCTCCCGATATAAAATCGAAATTGGCGCGTTCGATAATAGATGAGTTTTATAAGCATTATCCAAATATTCGGGTAAAGTCAGCAACGGGACTTGTATTGGAGGGTAAAGGTAACGATATGGTCTCGTTGATGCAGATAGCAGCAGATATTGCGCCAGATGTTCTGTATGTGAATTTTCGTCGTTCGGATACGTATATTCAGGAAGGTTTTTTATATCCTCTTGACGAGTTTGTCTCGAAATTGAGTTCGGAGGAGCTAAAAGTTATTCCCAAACAGCTTTGGCCTGTAATAAGGCGCAAGGGTCCTGATGACGGAAAGATGCATGTTTATGCGTGGCCTACTCAGCCATTGATACGCGCTGTGTTTTATCGTCGGGATTTGTTTCAATCTGCCGGTTTGCCCGACCGTGCACCTCGCGATTGGAATGAGTTGATGGAATTTGCGAGGAAGTTGACTGATCCGGAAGAGGGTAGATACGGTTTGTTTATTTATATGGACGAGGAGATGGCGTGGGAGTGGCTTATGTATTTATGGTCTGCAGGGGGTGAAGCGGTTGTTCAGGATAGAGAGGGACAATGGCGTTGTGTTTTTGATTCTGACGAAGCAGCTAAATCTGCGTTGTTTTTTGCGAAGCTGATACGGCAAAAGTGGAAAAAGAAATATGTCAAAAATGGTAAAGTCATCGAGAGAGAGATAGAGGGAGTTGTATATCGTGATGTTAATCCGCTTAGAGATTGGGATTTGGGACGTATAGGGATGCGATGTGAGTATCTCGGTTTTGATAATATGATAAATATAAAGAATCCCGATTTGGTGGGAATAGGCGCTCCTCCTGCGGGTCCTACCGGACAGAGGGGAACAGAACTTAATGCTAGGATGATGGGTATTTATGCCGGGATAAAGGATGCACGAGTTAGGCAAGCTGCTTGGGATTATATTCATTTTTGGATGAGTAAAGATGCGAGACGCGTTATGGTCGAGACTCTTGTTAAAAACGGATACGGAAGATTTGCTCAGCCTGAAATGCTTAAGGAGTTCGGATATGATGAGTATGTCAGGTTGATACCGAAATCTTGGGAGGATGCGTTTTCGGCAGCTGTCCGTTCGGGTCGTCCTGAGCCTTACGGTAAGAATTGTCAGCTTGTTTATCGGTGGATGACGAAGCCTTTGGGAGAGATTTTGTATGATAAGGAAATAATAGAAGCAATCAATAGAGGGGATGATGCATTTGCTTTGCGTAAGATAAAGAAAATTCTTCACAAAGGTGTTGAGCAAGCTAATGAGAAGATGATAGGTATTATTCCCGATGATGTGAAACGATTTCGAACGAGAGTAGCTTTTGTTGTTATCGTTGTAATTGGAGTTGTGTTTGTTTTGGTTTTTCGGGATATTTGGCGGGTATTTTCTCCTCCTAAAACAGACCCTGTTTTGAGTAAGGGGGATTGGCAGATATGGAAATATAAAATAGGATATTTGTGTTTACTGCCAGCGTTGCTGACAATAGCGTTGTGGCAATATTATCCTTTGGCTCGTGGGATATTGATGGCATTTGAGAATTATAGTGTTACCGGTGGCGGAAAATTTGTCGGTTTGGAAAATTTTGCGGATGTGTTGTTTGATGATGAGTTTTGGTTTTCGATGTGGGTTGCGGTAAAATATTCTTTTCTATATATGATGTTCGGATTTACAGCTCCGATTGTATTGGCTATTCTTCTTCAAGAGGTTCCGAAGGGAAAAATATTGTATAGGACGATTTATTATTTGCCTGCAGTAATTACGGGTCTTGTTGTGATTTTTCTTTGGAAGACATTTTATAAGCCCAACGGATTGCTCAATCAAATTTTGAATTTTATCGGTATAGAATCTCATGAATCGTGGCTTCAGAATCCGAACCGGGCGCTTGTTTGTTGTATTCTTCCCGTAATATGGTCGGGAATGGGTCCCGGGTGTTTGATTTATTTGGCGGCGTTGAAAACAGTTCCGGATGATTTGTACGAGGCAGCGAATATAGACGGAGCGGGCATATTTAAAAAGATAATTCATATTACATTGCCTTCGATAAAAGCATTGATAATAATAAATT
>CAZKNI010000402.1:0-7503 GCA_964554055.1 uncultured Phycisphaerae bacterium
ATATTACGTTATTTCGCAATTGCGACAATTTCATATTAAGTTGTCTCGAATCACGTTATTTTATTCTGCTTTTAACAGCTATAATCTTCCGCAATTAATAGCCTGCGAATCAATCTAACGATATCGATACAGGCATACAACGCTAATATGATTATCGATTCATCAATTACATAACGTTAATTTTTATATTATTTAAAGCATACTCTTTGCGAAAATCAAGCCTGTTTTTAATCCCTTTTCGATTTTTATTATGCACTCCTTGGACAAAATCATTTCAGCCTTTTTATGACAATTGCGGTCAAATCATCTTCCTGCGTCGTTCCCTCCGCAAATTTTTCAACTTCAAATAATATTTTTTCAATTATCTGTTGGGCGGGCAAATCAGCAGCAGCCATCGCAACAGTCTTCAATCTCTCTATTCCAAACTGCTCACCGCTACGATTGAACCATTCGAAAAAGCCATCCGTTACAATAAGAAGAATATCTCCCGGGTCAAATATCAAAGGAATATCAAGCTGAAAATCCATGCCCGAAATTATGCCCATCGGACACGTCGTAGCGGGCCTAACTTCTACTTCGCCCTCGGAAGGCTTAAGAAATATCAGAGGACCTTGGCCCGGGCTACAATATTCAAGAGTATTGCGCTGAGCATCAAGAGTGCCTATGACAGCTGTAATGAATCTGTCCATAGGTAAATCGTCGCAAAGAATATTATTTATCCGTTCAAGTGTCGTCTCGAGTGTTAAATTGACCCCTACGAGCGCTCGAAGCATCGTCCTGATTTGCGAGACAACCAGAGCAGGAGCAATTCCATGTCCCGAGGCATCGGCAAGCAATAAATGTACCGTATCACTATCGACGGGAATAAAATCAAAACAATCTCCTCCCGTCTGCTCAGCGGGCCTATTCCATCCCGCGATATCATATCCTTCTATTTCGGGATATGATTTCGGTAAAAAACCCTGCTGAATCTCTCTTGCAAGGTCAAGCTCCCTCTCCAGCCGCTGCTTTTCGGAATATTCCTTTAACAACTGAGCACGCTGAAGTGCCACAGCAGCTTGTGAACCAAGCGTCTCTATAAGCCATTCATCAACCTTTTCAAATTTTCCAGTCCGCTTATTGATAGCTTGCAATACCCCTACCAATTTTCCATCATGTCCAATTAGCGGAGCAGATAAAATGTTGCGTGTATGATATCCGAGTTTTTTATCCACTTCCGGATTAAAACGAGAATCAGAATAAGCATCGGGGACGTTTACTAATTTTCCGGTCTGAGCACATGCGCCTACAATCCCGCAATCCATCGGAACTCTTATCTGGTCTGTTCCGGTTGCAATTTTGCTGTATAACTCTTTCCTGTCAGGGTCATACAAAAACAACGATGCCCGCTCACAATTAAGAACCGTTGTCGTCTCTCTGACAATCATGTCAAGCAGCTCATCAAGGTCTGAAGAAACCCCAAGCCTGCGGGCTACCTCGAGAATAGCTGTCATGTTTGCAATATCAATCTGGCTTGATAAATCGTCTGTTTTATTCATTTGCTCGATTACCTTATTTGCGTGTTTATTTATATTTTATTATCTATTTATTAAAATAAAATTCATTAAAATAAAATTTTCTATATCAGCTTTTTCTTTGCGACCGTAGCAAGAACGGGAACCCAAAAGCCAAATTTCTCCTGATATATGTCTGTATAATTAGCACTCTCGAGCTTCTCTTTAAGCTCAGCTGCCCTGCAATGATGAACAGACCCCTCCGCCTTCGCTACGCAAAAGTCAAAAACAAACCAGCCTATAACATTATCGACATATCCGTCTATTATAATCGTTAGTCCGTCGGGCTTTAATACGCGATATATCTCCTTAAGCACAAGGTCTTGATGAGGATAATGATGAAATGAATTCGAACAAGTAACGATATCAAAACTCGCATCTTCAAAAGGCATATGCTCGGAGTCAGCTGTTATAAAATGTAATATTTTATCAAGGCCTAACTGCTTTGCTTTGTCGGCGCCTAACTTGCACATCTGCTCAGCCATGTCTAAACCAAAAGGGTGTATCTCAAGGTCGGTCTCAGCTATCATAGAAATAAACGTGCCCGTTCCACATCCAACGTCAAGCAATTGCAAACTCTGATTTCTATCCGGATAATTGCGCAAAATTAGCTCAAAAAATTTCATATAACAACGTCTAAACAACAATCTATTTAAAATAGACCTATCATAAGTCTGCGCCCAGCGATTAAACTCTTTTTGCGCGTCGTATTTCCACTGATGCCACTGATTTACGTTATCCATATACCGTTTTGCACTCCACGATAATCCGAAAAGAAGTAAAGTTTTCTTTACTATATACTGATAATATGCTTTAGACAATAAATTTGAAAAATAAATTATCACTTATACGAGTTATAACGTCCCATAATTTACTTATATTAATAAAATAAAATTATAAGTAAATTATTTTCTTTTTTTCTTTGCATGAGGTTGCCCTATATGGTATAATTTAAATGAGAGAGTATTTACTTAAAGAGAGTATTTATATTGGGAAGGAGAGAGTGATGAGTAAAATGAGAGTAGAGAGTTTATGTGTGTTGGCTGTATTAGCTTTATGCGTACCTGCCATGGCGAAAATTACCCCCATCGGAACTTATACCCTTACGTTTGAGCGTACCGGATGGGCTGCGTCAAGAACAATGACGGTAAATCTTATGGAGGGAGATACTTCCGACGATGCTGAACCGTTTTATCAGGTAGGCGGGCAAGATGTAAATGTATATATGGAATATGTAGGCCAATATGGGTACGGCGATGTGATTTCCGGCTATACTTGGTATGTAAACGCTCCGGCAGTGTTAGACGACCCAGCCAGCTATACGTTATTGAAAGGAACAGGCGACTTGACTATTACGGTAAGCAATTTTACTCTTGATGATGCAGATGCGTTTTTTGTTCCGGGCGTTACGCATATCTATTATGTAGGATTTAATGGCGACTACGTTGCTCTTGATATTCCGGGTTCGGTGCCCGTTACTCCGGGCTCCGACCAGAAGCAACGGACACCTGTTAGGCCTGTTGAAAGTGGCGAGCCGGGATATAATCCAGCTGACCCGTATTACGATACTCCATATCAGGATGACAGCCAACCGAAACTTACATTTGTCTTGCCGGAAATGTATGTTCCTACGGGAACTTCGATATATGAATTATCCTTCGGCGCGGGATTTATGACGCCTGAACCTTCGATATTGGCGCTATTGGCGATTGGATTTATCGGATTTCTTAGGCGCAGAAAACACTAAAAATTATAAGTAAGTTTTAGCTGGGTAAATAAGCGAGATTAAAAACCTGTAGCGAAGGCTGCAGGTTTTTTTATTTTATCTTAGCAAATCAATATGATAATATTCTACAGCTATAAATATGAAAGATATTTACAGCTTATTTTTGTTACAAACGATTATATAATCTATCAAGGGAACATGACACAAATTTTAAAAGAATGACACGAGCAAAAATATGAAAATAACATTTTTGGGGACAGGCACATCGCACGGGATACCGATGATAGGATGTGATTGTGATGTATGTTGTTCCGAAGACAAAAGAGATAAACGAACAAGATGCAGCGTATATATCGAAACAAAATCAGCTTCTATCTTGATAGACACTGCGCCGGAGTTTCGGATACAATGTTTGGACAATAATATAAGAAAAATAGATGCTATTCTATTTACTCACACTCACGCGGACCATATTGTCGGGCTTGACGATATAAGAAGATTTTGCGCACTTCAAAACAGTATCATTACTTGTTATAGCTATAAAAATGCAATCCAATCGTTAAAAAAAATCTTCTCATACGCTTTTATGGAAATGGGGCAAAATTATTCCGAACGTCCACGATTAAAGGCACAAATAATAGATGCTCCGTTCACAATCAATGATTTGGAAATTACTCCGCTCGAACTTTATCACGGAACCGAATTAATATATGGCTATCGAATCGGGCGATTTGCTTATTGTACGGATTGTAGCGCAATTCCGGAACAAACGATGAATAAATTACGAGGGCTTGATGTTCTTGTGTTAGACGCTTTGCGATATACACCTCATCCGACACATTTCAACGTAAAACAAGCACTCGAAGCTGCTGATAAGATAAAGGCGAAAACAACATATTTGACTCACATTGCACACGAAATTAAACATTCGGAACTTGAGCCCAAGTTGCCGCCTTCGATTTCTCTGGCCTATGACAGCTTACAATTAACGATAGACGATTAATCTTCGCATATTTCTATTTTAAAATCGGAGCAATTTATAAAATATGTTATAAAACATGCGTACTCCGCTATCTTGGCACGAAATCAAAAAAGATTGTGGCTGTTTAAGAAGAGCTTTCATTCGAGGTCATAAAGAGAATCATCGGGACTTAAAAAACCGCAATTGTGAGTTGCAATAACTTCGGGATAATCAGCAGAATAGCGGGTTCGAAGGGATTTCGCATGTCCGTCAACAAAGCCAACGTTTGTCTTTTTATTATGCCGATAGCCCTGCGTTCCCAGCGGCGCCCAAAGCACATCCGAAGGGGCACGCATATAATTGTTCGGACCGTTATAGCTCTCGCCATCACCGAAAATAACACAGCTGGCAGGATTAACAATCCGGCTTATCGTTACGGGAAATTTTTCCGGCTCAAGCGAGCCGTGCCCTATATATGTTGTGTTATAATTATAACCCGTATAAGGCCTTAAATCACTCCAGCCCCAACTGCTTTTCTCTTTCATAAGCGAAGGACATTTCTGGATTTTCTCAATTGTCGCGCCCCCTGCTCGCCAAAGCCAACCCGGCGTGTGCCGATTTTCACTGTAAAAATTGAAAAAATCCCAAGCATACTCATTCCAGTTATTATCATAAACATAGGCAATAGGAAATTGCTCGTTGCTCACGGAATTATAAAAGCTACACGCTATCAGCATTTGTTTGATATTATTTAAACAATAAATTGTTCGAGCATTTTCGCGAGCAATTGTAAGAGAGGGCAATAACATTGCTATAAGCACAGCAATAATAGCAACAACAACTAAAAGCTCTAATAACGTAAATGCACTTACTCGTAAGCTACAATGAGTAAATTGTTGTTGGCTGTGTTTTTTCACTTTACTTATTTGCTTTCTCACACTTTTGCGCCCGTTTCCATTGTTTTCATCTATAAATAGCTGTCCTGCCCCTGCTGGAGGACTCACACGTCCAAAGGCAGGACAGCAACATAAACTCACGTTCAAACAACATTAATTGTGAGATTTTTCCCTTACACCTAAAATCGCTACGAAGATAAAAATCAAGCAAGCAGACGGCTCAGGAATCTGATGTATAACGCCGACAGCGTCGAGGTCGAATCCGCCGGAAGAAAACGGCGTCGGCCAAGGGTCATTAATTTTATGTCCCAGAGAGTCATAAGTGCAATAGGCATCTTGAATACATCCGACGACATCAACAATACGAATATGCGTAACATTGTTTATATCCAATCCGGCGATTCCGTCTAATTCGGATAAATCGAAAGGCGTGCCATAGCCCTGGCGATATTTGCCTGCAAGATTGTGAATATTTGTCGTATCAAGTGAAGCGAATCCGCCAACTTGCGTATTCGTTTGCGTCAAAGAGACGGAATCAAATCTAAAAAAATTCACACCGTCGCTACTGACCTCGACAAATGCAAGCTCAAGATACGTATCGGAAAATCCGTTTTCGAAAACGGCAAAATCCCAGCCTGGCCCGTCGTAAATGGGAGCGTTAAACGTAAGAGTCGCATATCCGCCGTCGCCGAGACTGACAACGTCATACGAATCTCCAACAGCTTTTCCTAATGCCTTATCGGCTGAGCCATAAGAAGCATAGCCCTTTGAAGGGTCTGAAATATCCATAAGCCCCCTTACAACATCACATCCGCTTGCCCACGCAACAAAAGCGGAATCGTCTTTATAAATAGCTGTTGAACCCGCTTGGCCAGCAGCTGGCGCATAAGGGCCAGCTATTGCAAAAGAACTCATAAAGCCTAACAATATTAAAATCATAAATATTGCTTTGTTCATATCCATTCGTTATACTCCTCACTCATAAACATATATTGCGCATGATAGCGGCTCAGCTCAATTGAGTTGAGCCGCTATGTTTTTACACAATAAAAAGGCTAAACATCATTCATACCGATTTACTTTTTACGCCTAACAAATCCGAATATAGCGGAAATGATTGTCAACACAATTGTCGTCGGCTCGGGAACAACCGTATCAATCACAAAATATGCGGGCGTATTCATGCCCCATTGTCCCGTATCGCTTGAACTTAGAGTAAACTCAAGAGCTTTTACATTTCCAAGCGAAGACAAATCAACCCATTCCCATGTATCAACAATATAATCTTGAGAATTATCAGCAAAACGATAATCAGCAAGATAAAAATTGACAACACCCGTAAGTTGCCCCGAGGCATCTTTGCCCGTAATCGTCAGCAAAAACCAATCAGGGTCATCACCTGTATCTCCGCCAAACTTCTTGGAATAAGCATCACCCTCAAGCATCGAATAATAAGCATAATTATTGTTTGTAACATACAAACCGTCGAGAACACGAGCTGAACTTAATGTCAACGTCGGAGGAGTACTCGCCCAAGAACTATAATACCCGACTGCATAATTTGCTGAGTTGCCTTGCCCGGCACCGGTAATTGCATTGTATTGTCCGTCAAGCCCCTTTGTAGATGTATCAGTAATATCGGAATAAGAAAATCCGTCCCAGCTGCCGTAGCTACTGTTATAATTGTTATTATAAAATGCAGAGCCCGATGTAAACCCTCCCGAGCCATCGGAACCGTTCCAATAACTCTCAGGAGCAAGGGACAAATCTTCAAAATCGGAAATAACGCCAACCGCAAATGCATTTACGCTAACCAAAACAAACGATAATGTTAAAATTTTTCTCAACATACTAAAAAACTCCTTTCTAAAAATTAAACTTCAATTGCAGATAATACAAATCTTCAGAGAAACTAAAAACACAACACAAAACTCAACACATTCAAATCGAATAGGATATTATGGCGGATTTTTCATAAGAGACCTCCTTTCACGCGAAGCAGGGTTCAATAATTAATATTACATTTCGGACAGGTCTCCTGGCTTACAGACCGAAAAGAGCGAAAGTTTACCCCCCTACAAAATACATTATTATCTCAATTGCTCTTTTCAAACCGATTCGCCTTCCCATCAGTAGAGCCTGCATTCGGGCGAATGCAAACCCAAACATCTGACAGTGGCATATTGAATCAGCTTTAAGTCTGCTTACAGTGGCGCGACCGCTGCGGATTCTCACCGCATTCCCTGATTTACACTCCCACGCAGAGTGTAAATACAATCCGAAATCACTTTGTCAAACAGCAATCTATTTATCAAAAAAAAGCCCATCCTCTCGGATGGGCTTTTACTGTCATCGTAAAGACGTAAA
>CAZKNI010000403.1:0-4286 GCA_964554055.1 uncultured Phycisphaerae bacterium
TAACAGCGGGATTGGCTATTTATGATACGATGCAGTTTTTAAGATGTCCGGTTGCTACATATTGTATAGGCCAAGCTGCGAGCATGGGCGCTGTTTTGCTTGCAGGAGGAGCGGAAGGAAAAAGATATTTGTTGCCAAATAGCAGGGTTCTTTTGCATCAACCTTTGATTGCCGGTGTGATGGAAGGAAGAGCTACCGATTTGTCTATTGAGGCACAAGAAATTATTAGATTGAGAAAACGGCTTTACGATATTTTGAGCAAGCATACGGGTCAGCCAATAGAAAAAATCGAACGAGATTGCGACAAAAATCTTTGGCTTGAAGCGGAAGAAGCTATAACTTACGGGATTGCGGATAAAATCATTCATCAAACACACGAAAAATCGGAATCCAAATCAAATCAAGCTGATGCTCGTTTGAGTAACGAGTCAGACGAAAACGAAAATAACGATGACAATTAACTCTTATTTCAATTTGTGCGTGATTTTCTTTTTCTCGATTGTCAGTTTTATAGCTGGCTGTTCCGACCGAGCTGACAAATTGATAGCTTGTGAAAATCAGACACAAAAGCTTAGAGAGCAAAATGAAAAACTTACGCAGCAACTCGTTGATTGTCAGCATCAGCTAATCATGCAAAAAACGCAAATCGAAAATCTGCAAAAATTCGGGCGAAACAGACTCGAAGATATGATTAGGCTTGAACGTATTACTCTTGAAAAGCTAACAGGAGGATACGATAGCAATCATGACGGATATGATGACGGCATTGTCGTGTATCTTCAGCCGATAGACACAGACGGACATATTGTTAAAGTAGCGGGCAGCGTAAAAGTTAAGCTGTTTTCTCTTGACAGTAAGCCAAGACTTATAGGCCGGATAGAACTCACGCCAAGTCAGCTTAGAAAAACATGGATTGGAAGTTTGTGGACAAATCATTATACAATTAAGTGTCCCTTCAGCATCACACCTAAAACGACAGACATAACTGTTCGAGTGGAATTTACAGAACTCTTAACGGGTAAAACATTTGTCGCTCAAAAACGAGTACAAGTAAAGGTTAAAATCCCCCGAATAAAAAGCTGACCTGAACATTAAATTATTATCCTGCAAAAATCGTTTATATATCAATTCATCGCAAGCAGACTTATTTTGCTGTAGGCAAAATCGGACGTACCCATTTGATTTGTTTCGCAGCGTAATCAGCGTGTTCGCACATTGTGCAAACGCAAAATAGCTGAGCTGATTTTGACAAACAAAAAGAAATTGCGACAATACAACTTATTTTCCGAGAATCAAAATCGCTTTTCGGCAATGTAGAAACGAAATTGTCGCGTTCACCCTCTCGGGTGTAACTCGCTTTTGTCCGCAAAGAAAGATTATGCGGAAGCGGGAATTGCAAATTGTCGCATTTCTATGAAAATTGCAAAACGAAATATATAAGAATATTCGAATATTCTTATATGCTTATAGATTTGAATATAATCAGCAGCGGCGAATTTACGGTTTTCTCGTTGGCTTATCGGTTATGAAATATACGTGTCAGTAAACGATTTTTTCAAGGCATAGGCCAAGAGGAGGAGCAGTCGGGCCCGCTTGACGCCTATCTCGTGAAGCTATTATCCGCCCGGTATAATCGGCTGACTTGTGATGTCGGCCTACTTCGACGAGTGAGCCTACGATGTTACGGGCCATATATTGTAAAAATCTGTCCGCTTGTATCGTAAAGACAATTTCTCGTTCATCATGCTCGGCGTATTCACAGTTTGCATATAAAACGGTGCGAATTGTGTTGTCTCGTTCGTCTCGTGCGGAGGCAAAGCCCGTGTAATTATGAGTGCCGATAAGATAGCTTGCCGCGATGTTCATAGCGTCAATATCAAGTGATATGCCGATTGCCCAGCGTCTTCGGAACAATTTGACGTCTTTGTCTTTGCCCGTGTAAATTCTGTATGTGTATGTTTTATATAAAGCGTCTTTGGACGGGTGAAAATCTTCGGGTACTTCTTGGCTTGAGCGAATAGCAATATCCTCGGGCAATCTGTCGTTGAGAATGCGAACAAATGCTTCGGTCGGAACGGAAGATTTGTCAAGTTTAAAGCAGACAACTTGCCCTTCGGCATGAACGCCTGCATCCGTTCTGCTTGCGCCCCGTACGGATATTTTTCTTTCCAAAAAATCGGAAAGAGTCTGTTCTATTATTCCCTGAACAGTAAGCTCATTTTCCTGCCGCTGCCAGCCTTTGTAGCGAGTTCCTTCATATGCGACAACTAATTTTATGTGTCTGCATTTATCCATTTTGTCGATGTTCTTCGGATTTTAGATTGAGGAAACCTATTTTTAAGGATACCTTGCAGATGCTATTTTTTATTTTTGACGATAGGTAACAATTCAGCTATTTGCACGGCATTAAGTGCGGCACCCTTAAGCAGCTGATCGCCTGCGATAAACATATCAATTCCGCGTCCGTCGGGCTGAGATATATCCTGTCGAATTCTTCCGACGAGTACGTCATCTTGTTCGGAAGCATCTATCGGCATAGGGAAATAATTTTTCTCTCTGTCGTCGACGATTTTTATTCCCGGCGCTTTATCGAGAATTTCTCGTACCTGTTTTTCGGTAATAGGTTCGGAGAATGTGATGTTTATAGCTTCGCTATGAGCGCGCAATACCGGTACGCGTACACATGTAGCGGAGACTTTTATCGTATCGTCGTGAAACATTTTTCTTGTTTCGTTGACCATTTTCATCTCTTCTTCGTTATAACCGTTTTCTCCGATTTTTGAATTGTGAGAGAACAGATTAAAGGCATATACATGTGGCAAGACTTCCGGTTTGGGGTCTTTTCCATCTAAAAAGTCAGCGGTTTGGTTCATCAATTCCTGCATCGCTTTCCATCCCGCACCGCTGGCAGCTTGATATGTTGAAACGACAATGCGTTCTATTTTGATTGTTTTATATAAAGGCCAAATCGGAACGACCATTATAATCGTTGAGCAATTCGGATTCGCTATTATTCCGCTATGCTTTTCGACATCTTGGGGATTGACTTCCGGAACGACGAGCGGAACGTTCGGGTCCATTCTAAACGCACTGGAATTGTCCACAACAATGGCTCCGGCATCGACAGCTATCGGAGCGAATTTTTTACTTATGGAGCTTCCCGCACTGAAAAGGGCAATATCGACGCCCACGAAGCTCTTTTCGTTGAGTTCCTCGATTGTGTATGCTGTTCCTCGAAATCTTATTTCTTTGCCTGCGGAACGTGCAGAAGCTAAAAATTTGATATTGTCAGCAGGGAAATTCCTACGTTCGAGGACTTTGATAAATTCCTGTCCGACAGCTCCGGTAGCACCTACGACAGCTACGTTGATAGACATATATTTTTCCTTTCCTACAAATACCGCTTTTGTTTTATGATTGTTATCGCAAGATTATTATAATACGAAACTTACCGGATAAACTCAATAGAAAGCGTATTTATCAAAGAAAATATTTTTTTCTTGACAAATCGGTGTAATCTATTGATTATATTTTTCTGTAAGTATCAGCTTTGGCTGAAGTTATTTATTATTGCATGCCGATTTTATGTAAATAACGTTCAGCTTATAACGAATATTTCAGCTGATGCGATTTTTAGGAAATTATTAAAAACATAACGATAAATTTCTGAAAATAGAGGAGATATTATGGATATCAGAAAATCTTCAATGTTGGCAGGTCTTGCTTTAATAGGGATTGTGATTTTTGCGGGTTGCTCTCATCAGTTCGAAACAGGTTTTCACGATTGGAGCAAAGTTCAAGTGCAATTTTATGCGCCCGAGGGTGCACAGGTAACTTTGGGACAAGTAAATTGGGGAACGATTAGCCCGGACAGGACTCATCAAATAAGTAGCTATGGCGACGGGAAAACGAGGCTAGAGCGTACGCCCGAGCAGACAGCAACTTTTAATCTTGCTCCCGGAAGTTATGAATTTAAATATACAGCAGCTGAAGGTTGGCCTAATGTAAGCATTTACGGAGAACTTAACGTATATAGCCTGTCAAGGAATGCCTCCGTAGGTGCAAAGAAAATGCTTAAGCGATGCTTTATCCCGATATCGCTTCCTTCGCCGGGAACAGTAGCTTCAGCGGAGCAGAGGGATGATATTTTCCCGTATCAATCGTCCGCTAACAGATTAAAAATATCTCAAAACGAATTAGAAAGGTTAGCGGTTGGCGATATGATAACAAAGGTTGTCTTTATCGCTAATCTTAAGAAAGCAAAGGAAGAGATAAAGGACATAGAA
>CAZKNI010000404.1:0-2585 GCA_964554055.1 uncultured Phycisphaerae bacterium
AAAGATTATAAATATTAAGGTGTAATATGTCAGCGATAATCGGAATAGGAATTTTGATAGCTATTTCATTCGGGCTGATAACGTACTCGTTTATCACGACGCGTGCCAGTCAGCGAGAAATTGTCGCGCGTAGATTAAAAGGCGATAAAGGGACTCAGCAAGAAAAGAAGAAAGCGGAAAATACAGCAACGGCAAAATGGTTTAAGGAAAAGGCAGCTCCCATTTTGGCTAAGCCTGTAAAGCCCAAATCAGCATCGGAGCAATCTAACCTGAAGATAAAACTTGCAAACGCGGGATTTCGAAAAGAATCAGCTCCGATAATATTTTTAGCAAGTAAAACAGCTTTGGGCTTAGGATTGTTTATCGTTGCCCTTATCACTTCGGTAGGAGCGGGACATCCAGCTAAGAAGATTTTCGGAATTGTAGCTTTCGCTGGAGGATTTGGGTTTATGCTCCCGGATTTATGGATATATTTGACAGCAAAATCCCGAGGCGAAGAGATAAAGCATGGCTTGCCCGATTGTCTCGACCTTATGGTCGTCTCCGTCGAAGCGGGCTTAGGCCTCGACGCTGCACTTCTTCGAGTATCGAGTGAAATGGGAAAAGTACATCCCGAATTAGCAGAAGAATTCATGTTAGTAAATATGGAAATTCAAATGGGACTCTCGCGTGCGGAGGCATTACAAAATTTGGCGATACGAACAGGCGTTCCCGAAATAAAGTCGCTCTCTGCAATGTTGATACAAGCTGAGAAATTCGGAACAAGTATTGCAAAAGCATTAAGAACACATGCCGACACCCTTAGAGTTAAAAGACGACAGGAAGCTGAAGAACGAGCAGCGAAAACAGCTGTCAAACTCATTTTACCTTTGATTTTGTTTATTTTCCCCGCGATTTTTATCGTATTGGCGGGGCCTGCAGTTATGAAATTATGGGATGTATTAACAAGCGGAGTATTAACACAATAGACAAAGAAATTAAATCACAAATTTATCTATAAAACTTAAACACATAACATTTGGAGGTATCGAGTAATGAAACGCTATACAAAACTTATTACGCAAATAACAATTTTGTTCAGTATGTCCCTGATGCCCGGGTTCTGGGGCTGTACGCAGGATAGAAATTCTATCGACGAGCAACAGCCCCAGCCCAACTTTTCCGACATTGACAATCAAGATTGCAGACATCCGACGGAAAAGCAGGCGGACTTAATGATTTTAAATACCGAAATTTCCGATATGAGACTCTGCGATGTCCATTTCTTGCCAAATCGCGCGATATTAAACGCAAACGGGGTGAAACGATTAAATCAGCTCGCTTGGATTGTCGAACAATATGGTGGCAAGATTTTCTTGGACGTAGAACAACCTACAAGCAAGTTGACAAAACAAAGGCTAAAAACAGTTAGGCTATATCTTAAAAAAGTTGGCGTGCCAAACAAAAAAATCAAGTTAGTTGTCGGCTTGCCTGAGACAAAAGGAATGCATGCGGACGAAGCAATAGAAATTTATGACGATACACGTTTCAAACCCGAATCGTCGCAAAACAAATAATACAATTTACGTAAAATCCGTTGTGAAACGAAAGAATAGGAAAAAGAGAGGTGCTATATGTTACGAGCAATATTATGGATAGCTACGGTTTGGCTTATATTGATAATATTCACCGGCTGTGCCAGTCAGGAAAAGCAAGCTCTTCACGACACGCACGATGCGCGATGGGCACGCAATAAAGTCAAGCCTGTTGAACTCGTCGATGCAGATGAAGCGCGTAATCCTAAAATTAATTCGGCAACATATTACGCAGCTGCACTGCTTCTGGAAAGTCAGGGAAATTACAGGGCTGCAATCGAAAAATATCTCAAAGCGATAGAAACAGACTCTTCGAGCATAGCAGCTTACAATCGTTTGGCAATGTTGTATCTCAAGCTGAAAAAATACGAGTTAGCGGAAGATAAGTTAAAAGAAGCGATAATGCTGCATCCGCAATCCGCTTCGCTGCATAATAATTTGGGGTTTACGTATTTGCTCGAACATCGCTATAAAGACGCTGAAGCGGAGCTGAGAAACGCTTTGTCGGTAAACAGAAATTACGTAAAGGCACATATCAACCTTGCTATCGCGTTAGCTCAACAGGACAAATACAATCAATCGTTAAATCATTTTCTCGTCGGCTGTTCCGCTGCAGAAGCTAATTATAATCTTGCCCTGCTGCTTCACAGCCAAGGCAAATATAAACTCGCCAAGAAATATTACAAGCAAGCTCTTGAGCTTGACCCTAATTTCGCACCTGCGCTCAAGGCATTGAAGTTATTATCCAAATCACAATAAGTGTAATAATAAATGTAAGCAAGTAGAATCCGCTGAAAGAGCTGCTGTTGTAACAGTCTCTTTCAGCTTGTTGCGAAACGGGCAAAGCCCGTTTTTGCTCGCGGCGAAAGGCGCTGCGACGATGAAAATCGTTCCTCCGCGAATAGGCTTTAAACGAAATGAATAACATTCGCGGGCAAAGCCCGTTTTTGCTCGCGTCGAGAGGCGCTGCGACGATGAAAGTCGCTCCCAGCGTCCCTTGCGGAAAAAGAA
>CAZKNI010000405.1:0-11173 GCA_964554055.1 uncultured Phycisphaerae bacterium
AGTTAAAGCTGATAAGGCACATCAGCAAGAGCAGAAATGAAATCGCTTTATTTGACGGACAATAATATCAATCGACAATCGGAAAATTTTCTTCGTCAAATCGGGCGATTTCCAATAAATACGAGAGTACGCTTTAATTTGCAAGAGTCTGCTCTTTTGGTTCTCGATATGCAAGATTTCTTTCTTAATAGCTCGTCGCATGCATACATTCCTTCTGCTGTTGCTATAATTGAAAGGATTAATTTGCTTATAAGGTTATATAAGCAACATCACAGGCCTGTGATATGTACGGAACATATTAATTCGCTGGAAGATGCCGGAATGATGAGTGTCAGATGGCGAGAAATTATTACATCGGATAATCCTTTATATAAAATATCGTCCGATATTGATATCGGTGATTCCGAAGTTATGCGAAAGACACAATATGATGCCTTTCATGATACGGGTTTAGATGCATTATTGCGATTGCATGGCGTAAAGCAAGTGACGGTTACAGGTGTTATGGCGAATCTTTGTTGCGAAACAACAGCTCGCAATGCGTTTGTCAGGGGTTTTGCTGTTTTTTTTCCTGCTGATACATGTGCAGCGTATAACGAAGAATTTCATCTTGCTACTCTTCGTAATCTTGCTTTCGGGTTTGCCGATATTGTTACGAGTCAATGGATACTTGAACAAATTGGGCGGGATTGATAGCTGTGAATAGCCAAATTTTAACAGACGTAGCGATAATAGGTGCTGGCCCTGCCGGAATGTCAGCAGCTATTCAGCTAAGCCGTTTTGGAGTATCTTTTGTTGTGTTCGAACAAAATCATATTGGCGGGCTTGCTGTCAACGCTAATAAGATAGAAAATTATCTCGGCTTTCCGTCCGGGATATCCGGAAGAAAGTTTGTTAGTTTGCTTGAGGAAATGGCTGAAAACTTTTCCGTTAATATAAAATATGAAAGGGTGATTTCTGTTGAATTCATAAAAAGTCTTTTTGTGATACGCACAAAAACTGAGACGTATAGAAGCAAATTCGTTATTGTCGCTTCGGGTACGAAAGCGAAACGATTTTCCGGGTGTGATGTGTCGGACAAACTCGCGGATAAAATATTTTATGAGATTGAAGAATTAAGAGATATAGATGGGAACGAGGTTGCAATTGTCGGAGCGGGGGATGCTGCATTTGATTATGCTGTTAGCTTGGCGGAGAGGAAGAATAAAGTTATTATTGTAAATCGAAGTGAACGAATCAAAGCACTTTGTGTCCTTCGCAAAAAGGTTTTGGAATATCCGAATGTTACGTATAAATCGAATTTGACAATTGAGAAGATTTTTTCACATAATAGAGGACTTGTAATTGAAACAAGAGATGATAATAATAAGAAACATAAAATTTATGCTGATTATCTGATTTTTGCTATTGGCAGAGAGCCGCAATTGGATTTTCTGTCATTATCAGCTAAACGGGCTGATGGCATTTATTTTTGTGGCGATGTCTGCAATCGGGATTTCAGACAAATTGCGATTGCGTCGGGAGAAGGACTAAAAGCTGCGATGATGATATATGATTGTTTGCGGAAAAAATGACAAGTACATCAAATTATATAATTAGAGCTAAAACGGGCAATGATGAATTGGCAAGCGTCTATATAATGGATTTTGGCAATGGCAGGCTTGTCGAATGCGTCGAGGCAAAAGAACCTCAATTGTCGCGAGAGGAAAAATGGGTGCTTATTATATCGACGTTGTTCGGTTGTCCTGTTAAGTGCCGTATGTGTGATGCTGGCGGCGATTATCGTGGCCGACTTTCATATTCTCAAATGTTTGCCCAGATAGACTTTCTCGTACATCAAAGATATTCGAATAACATTGTGCCTACGAAGAAGTTCAAAATTCAATTTGCAAGAATGGGAGAGCCTGCTTTTAATCTCGATGTAATTAGATTGATGGAAGATTTGCCGAATCTTTATGACGCTTGCGGGTTAATGCCGGCAATTTCGAGCATAGCGCCCGAAGGCTGTGATGAGTTTTTTGACCGATTAGCGGATGTGAAAAATCGTGTATATGCGAACGGAAAATTTCAATTGCAATTTTCGATACATTCGACTGATTTTCGCAAGAGAAGTTGGCTGATACCCGCTAAAATCTGGTCGCTTGAACAGATTGCTCGTTATGGGGAAATGTTTTATCAGCAAGGCGATAGGAAAATCACTCTTAATTTTGCTTTATCGGAAGAATCTGATATCGATGTCGGATTGCTTGCATCTGTTTTTGATACGGAAAAGTTCCTTGTTAAAATTACTCCTATTAATCCCACTGTGCGCAGCACGGAAAATAATTTGCTTGTAGCTGATAATAATTTTGGTATATTGCCCGTTGAAAATCTTATGGAAGCATTACAGCGAGTTGGCTTTGACGTAATTTTGAGTATAGGTGAGCTTGAAGAAAATAATATTGGCAGCAATTGCGGGCAATTTGTTTCGAGATATCTTAATCAATCGTTAGCGATTGATAATGCTTATACGTATAAATTACAATATGTATAGAGTGGCCAAAAGCGTATCTATTGTGCATTTTAGTTTTTAAATAACTTAAAGGATAGAGAGAAAAATTTTGTTTTTGACTTGAAAAGTTCGTTTTGGCGAACTATATTTAGAGTGTAGAACAATATTGTGTGTCATTAGCGGATAAAAAATATGCAGGCGAACAAAAAACGTAAAAATAAGGCGAAATCGGTTGCAAATAGGCGTAAGTTAAGTGCTTCGCTTGAAGATTATCTCGAAGCGATTTATTTATGTGTTCGTCGATACGGCGTTGCGAGAGTTAGCCAAATATCCAAAACATTGGGCGTCGGAAAATCATCGGTAACTGCAGCTCTTAAAACTCTTGCCGAAGAAGATTATATTAATTATGACCCGTATCAATTTATTACATTAACAAGTAGCGGTGAAATTGCAGCTTGTAATATCGTTCGGAAACATCATATTTTAAAAGAATTTCTTACGGAAATTTTGGGTATCGATGAGGAGCAAGCTAATAGCAATGCGTGTCAAATGGAGCACGTTATGGACGATGAAGTTCTTGACCGAATGCTGTGTTTTATTCAATATATTAATAATTCTAAAGGCAAGGGAAAGCGTTTTCCCGAATTGTTGAATGAATTTTGTGCTCACAATAAAGCCAAAAAATCGTGTAAGGGGAATTTCAATGATAGGCATAAATAGGAATAAATTTCCCGAAGATGCAATTTCGCTTGCTAGCGGACAAGTGGAGAAAGAGTATCGCGTTGTTTCGGTAGCTGGGGGCTGTGGCGTCCAGATGAGACTGGCGAGTCTTGGCGTTCTTCCGGGACAAAAGCTGAAATTGTTAAAGGCAAGTAAAGCGGGGCCTATTATGATTTCCGTAAAAGGTAGCAAAATTGCCCTTGGCAGGGGGATAACGAGCAAAATAATCGTTCGTGAAAATCATAGTGGCGATATCAAAAATAAGGAATAGGCGATAACGGACATCGGTTCATTTCCTCAAATAAATCATTGCGATTTTTAAAGGGCAAATATGATGACTGTTTCCAAAAAATACAAAATAGCTATAGCGGGAAATCCGAACGCTGGCAAAACAACGATATTCAATGCGCTGACCGGAACACGTCAAAAAGTGGGAAATTATCCCGGCGTTACTGTCGAGCAGAAAATCGGAAATGTTGTTATAGATGATGTTGAGCTGGAAATAATCGATTTGCCAGGCACATATTCGCTGACAGCTATTTCTGAGGAGGAGATTGTTGCGAGGAATTATATCATAGAGGAAAAGCCTGATGTTGTTGTTAGCGTGATTGATAGCTCAAATTTAGAACGCAATTTGTATCTTGCTGTTCAAATAATGGAGCTTGGAACGAGAGTCATACTCGCATTGAATATGTATGATATTGCACGAAGTCAAGGTTTTGATATCGACCTTTTGCGATTATCTCAGCTGCTCGGGACTAAAATTGTTCCGACGGTAGCGAATAAGAAGCAGGGAATAGAAGAACTTAAACGTGCAATAATCACTGAATTGAAAGAAGACGTTGACGTTAAACCGTTAAAAATAAATTACGGAAAGGAAATAGAGCAGCTGATTGAGAAATTGCAGGAAAATTTCAAGCTTCCGGAAAAATATCGTCGCTATGAACGTTGGATAGCAATTAAGTTGATAGAAAACGATTCCGTGATTATCAAGCAAATACAGCAGCTTATGCCTTCAAACGAGCGTATTTGGAATCTTCTCGAACAGGGAAGACAGCGAATATTGCAGATTTATGGCGATTTGCCCGAGATTTTGATAGCGGATAGACGTTACGGATTTATTTCGGGCGTCGTACAGGAATCGACAAAGCCCGGAATCGAAATTCGACATACGCTTTCGGATGCTGTAGATGCTGTTGTTACGCACCCGTTTTTAGGTTTGCCTTTGTTTTTAGCTTTAATGTATGGCGTGTTTTATTTTACGTTTACTCTTGGCGAATATCCGATGGAATGGATAGAGCATGGCATATATATTATATCAGCTGCAATAGATAAATTTTGGCCAAATAACGATAGCGTTTTACGTAGCTTAATTGTTGACGGAGTAATAGGGGGCGTAGGTGGAGTTATTGTATTTCTTCCTAATATTATCTTATTATATCTTGGAATTGCTTTGCTTGAAGATACGGGGTATATGGCCAGAGCTGCGTTTGTTATGGATAGATTTATGCACAAAATAGGCTTACACGGTAAGAGTTTTATTCCTATGTTGATAGGTTTCGGCTGTTCTGTGCCAGCGATAATGGCGACGCGCATTTTGGAGAATAAGCGTGACAGATACACAACAATAATGATAATTCCTTTGATGAGTTGCGGTGCGAGGCTGACAATATATGCCTTGTTTATTCCCGCTTTTTTTGCGAAAGAATGGCAAGCGCCTATTTTATGGATTATTTATGTTACGGGTATCGTCTTTGCTGTAATTATTGCCAAGCTGCTTCGAATATTTGTTTTTAAGGGTGAAAGTGTAGGACTTGTTATGGAATTGCCGCCATACCGGATGCCTACGTTTCAAGGGCTATTGATTCACATGTGGCAGCGGAGTTGGCTTTATCTTAAGAAAGCCGGCACTGTAATTTTAGCGATTTCAATAATTCTTTGGGCGCTTACAAGTTATCCAGAGTTGCCACAAGAGCAATCATCTAAATATATCGACGCAGGCCAAAAGCATGCTGCTGAACTTCAATATTCAATTGCGGGCAGAGTAGGGAGCTCGCTTTCTTCTATTCTTTCGCCTCTCGGATTTGATTGGCGAGCGAGTACAGCTGTTATCGGGGCATTGGCTGCTAAAGAAGTATTTGTTGCACAGATGGGAATTTTATTTGCAATGGACACGCAAGCGGAAGGCGGACAGAATGAACAACAGGCGTTAATAGGCGAGAAAAATAATCAAGCGTTGCAAGAAAGGCTTAAACGGGCATATACTCCTTTGCAAGCATTTTGTATTATGTTGTTTTGTTTGCTAAGTGCTCCTTGTATTGCTACGCTTGCTGTTACGAAAAGCGAGACGGGCTCTTGGTTGTTTGCGCTTGTACAGTTTTTCGGATTAACTTTGTTAGCGTATATTGTCACTTTCATTGTCTATCAAACCGGTTCGTTGCTTTTGAGTTGATTTGCCAAGCCCTAAAACTTCAAAATTAAAAGTTTGTTCCGGAATGCTGAAATTTTCAATATTAAGGCTTTTTTGTTTTAATGTGAAGCGTCTTTCGGTTTTAGGACTTGACTCGCTCGCAATGACGAGCGTAACTCGTTCTTGCTCGCGTTGGCGGAAATCGCTTGTTTGATGCGATTATAAAAAATAGGCTTGTGGCTGACGAAGCTTCGTCAGCCACAAGCCTATAAGCTCTTAAATTCTCTCGCGCAAATATTGCAGCGTTTTTTGTGTTTAGGAGCAATTAATTATTTATCGGCTTAATGTATATCGTTACGGTTTGGCCTTCAACAGATATTTGCTTTGATGTTGCATCCTCAATCGCTGAATCGGTCAAAGTTTCCGCTAATGTTTCGTTTTTAATGTACTCGCTCATCTCGTCGATGACTTTTGTATATTGTTCTGGAACGAGCAGAGCGAGTTTAATTCTTGCTTCGTAAGGCAAATCGATTTCTTTTCTTATCTGTTGAATATGATGAACGATTTCGCGGGCAATGCCTTCGAGTTTAAGATTTTCGTCGATTTCGGTTTTCAGGACGACAAGGACATCTGTGCCTTGAGCAGCGGCAAATCCTTCGTGTGCTTGCAGGCCTATTTCGACTTCTTCGCTTGTAAGCTCGATATCTTGCCCGTCGATATTCAAAGAGAATTTGCCGTTTGCAACAAGTTCCGCCCGTGCTGCGCCGCCATCAATTTGTGTTAGCGCTTGCTTGATTTTAGGTGCAAGTTTTCCGAATTTAGGGCCTATCGCTCTGAAATTCGGCTTGATAATGTAATCAACATATTCCCTTGATTCCGTAACAAATTTTACGTTTTTCACATTTAATTCTTGTTTGATTAACTCGATATAATCTTTCAGGATATCCGCTTTTTGGCTGTCTGCGAGAATCAGCTCCACTTCGGATAAAGGCTGACGTACTTTTATCTTTTCCGCTGCTCGCGATGAGCGACCTAATGCGACAATTTGACGCACAAGGCTCATCTGCTCGAGTAATTCGGTGTCTATAAGCGATTCGTCTGCTTTAGGCCAATTGCACAGATGTACGCTTTCCGGGCTGTCTTTTAGCTCGCTTCGCACAAGATTTTGATATATCGATTCCGCAAAAAACGGAACGAACGGAGCGATAAGCTTACTTAAAGTTACGAGACATTCATAAAGTGTCCAATATGCGTTGAGTTTGTCTTCATCGATTTGAGATTTCCAAAATCTATTACGCGAACGCCTGACATACCAGTTACTCAGCGCATCGACAAATTCACATAATCCGTTGGCAGCAGGATGTATTTGAAATGCATCAAGCTGTTCGGTCGTTTGTTTAATTGTTCTGTTGAGTTCCGCTATTATCCATTTATCGAGTGCATCACGTTCGGATATCTCCGTATATGTGCTTTTATCCGTAGGCGTAAATTTGTCAATGTTTGCATATATCACAAAAAAGCTATATACATTATATAATCTGATGAGAAATTCGCGTTGCGCCTCTGCGATAGCTGACTCGTCAAATCTTGCAGATGTCCAGGGAGGCTGACCGTAATAGAAATACCAGCGAAGCGCATCAGCTCCCTCACGTTCGATAATAGCGGACGGCTCGTCATAATTGCGCAGACGCTTCGATAACTTTTTCCCGTCTTTGCCTAATACGAGCCCTAAAACAATACAGCTTTTATACGGATGCGGCATTTCAATATCATCGAATAAAAGTGTACTGATAGCTAATAATGAGTAAAACCAGCCGCGAGTTTGGTCGATTGCTTCCGAGATAAAATCAGCGGGAAACGAACGTTCAAATTCTTCTCTGCCTTTGTGCGGATAGCCCCATTGTGCGAAAGGCATACAGCCGCTGTCAAACCAGCAATCGATAACTTCTGGCGTACGTTTCATTACATTTGAGCATTTCGGACATTTTACGGTTACATAATCGATAAACGGTTTATGGACAGCCATATTTTCCGGTAGCTCGGGCTCTTCCGATTTACGCTTTTCAAAATATTCAAATGCCTGCGGGTTTTGGTCGAGAATTTCCGCTTTCGATGCAAAAGCTTGTGTGTGATTGCAAGATTGATTTTGGCAAACCCAAATCGGCAGAGGCGTTCCCCAAAATCGCTCGCGCGACAGTGCCCAATCGATATTATCTTTTAGGAAATTTCCGAATCGGCCTTCTTTGATATGCTCCGGTAGCCAGTATATTTTTTGATTATTTTCGATGATTTTTTCTTTCAGAGCTGTTGTGCGGATGAACCAGCCTTCTCTCGCATAATAAATCAAAGGCGTTTCGCATCTCCAACAGAACGGATAGCTGTGCTTGTATCGTTCGCGTTTGAGCAACAGCCCCCGTTGTTTAAGGTCTTCGATAATTTTTGGGTCGGCATCTTTTATGAACATTCCCGCCCACGGAGTAACTTCTGATTTGAATTTTCCTTGAGAGTCAACAAGCTGAATTACAGGCAAATCGTATTTTACGCCAACTTGATAATCGTCCGCTCCGAAGGCAGGCGCACAATGGACGATGCCCGTACCGCTTTCGAGCGTTACAAAATTCGCTTCGACAACGTAATGTGCTTTTTTGTTAGGCGTTATAAAAGAATATAACGGCTCATATTCGATTCCGACGAGCTGATTACCTTTAATCTTTTCGATTATCTCATATTCCCGCTTGCCCATAACCTGTTTGACAAGTTGTTCCGCCATTATCAAAATTTCATCGTCAACTTTGACTTTTGCATACTCGAAATCCTTATTGACGACGAGAGCAGCATTTGATATTAGCGTCCAAGGAGTTGTTGTCCATGCGAGCAAATATTCTTTCGGATTATCTTTACGTCTAAATGCGACATAAATACTCGGGTCTTCGACATCTTTATAGCCCAGCCCGACTTCGTGGCTTGAAAGAACCGTTCCGCAACGAGGACAATATGGCACGATTTTATGCCCTTTATATAACAGGCCTTTTTTATGTATCTGTGAGAGTGCCCACCAAACGGATTCGACATAATCCGTCGTACATGTAACATAAGGATTGTTCATATCAATCCAAAATCCGATACGTTCTGTTAGCTGTTCCCATTCACGCACATATCGAAAAACCGAATCAAAGCATTTTTTGACGAAAGGCTCGACGCCATACTCTACAATTTGTTCCTTGCCGTCAATGCCAAGTTCTTTTTCGACTTCTATTTCGACAGGTAACCCGTGAGTATCCCAGCCGGCTTTGCGCGTACAGAAATAGCCTTGCATTGTTTTGTATCTCGGCAACAAGTCTTTAATTACTCTTGTAAGAACGTGTCCCGGATGTGGCAGCCCATTTGCTGTCGGAGGCCCTTCATAAAATACGAAAGGCTTAGCTCCTTGACGCTGAGCTATTGATCTACGAAATATATCGTTATCTTTCCAAAATTTTAAAATTTTTTGCTCTGTCTTCGGAAAATCAAAATTTCCCGGCACAGGATTAAACATATCTTTTGTCCTCGCAAAATTCGATAAAATAAAATATAAGAATTAGAGCTTAAAAGACCTAAAAAATCATCAAAATATAATAAAATAGTTCGACAAAATCAAAACAATCATTTTAATAACTTTATAAAGCAAATTAAAGCTTTTGTTTTGGAGTTTCAATTATATGTCTGTAAAGATAAATGTATTGCTAAAGAAATTCCTGCCTATCATCATAATTTTGGCTTTGCCAACGTTTTTCTTTTTTCCGTTATTCTTAACGTTTGGCATCGGGCCTCGCGAAGACGAATTGATGCAATATTTTCCTTGTATGTATTGGCTGGCAGAGCATTTAAAGGTTGGCGTTCTTCCTTTGTGGAATCATTTGATTTATGGCGGATATCCTGCTATCGCAGACCCGCAATCGGGGATATGCTATTTCCCTAATTGGATAGCTGCTATTATTAGAGTAAAGTTTGCATATCCTTTTTTGACGATTGCACATTATTGGCTTACCGGTTTGGGAATGTATGTTTTGAGTCGAGATTGGAATTTGACTCGATTGGCTTCTCTATCGGGAGCAATAATCTGGATGTTTTCGGGGTTTTTGCTGGGGCATCGTACGCATTATACGATATTGGCTGCTATTAGCTATTTGCCGATGATTATGTATTTGTGGAACAGATTTGTTGCCTCGAACAAAATTTATTCGAAGCGTTTTTGGTTTGTGCTTATCGTAATTACAGAGGCTTTACAGATTTTAGCGGGACACATACAGACAGCGGGGCTGTCAGCTATTTTCGTTTTTTTATATTTGATATTCTCTGTATGTGATTTGCGAAATTTAGTAAAACGTGTATTTTCGTTTGTATTGAGTTATTTGCTTGTGTTTTGTTTAACTGCATTTGCTATTTTTCCCGCTATTAGCTTGTTCGATGAGTCAACTCGGCCTTTGAATAGCTATCGTTTCTTTACCGAAAATTCATTTTTGCCTATTGCTTGGCCTGTGATTTTTGCACCGGCTTCGATGGGCCTGCGTGTGCCCAATTTCCTTTATCGTTTTAAATATTTTGGGCCTTGGCATCTCTGCGAGATAAATTGTTTCGTTACCCTTACGGGATTGGCTTTGTCAATCTTCATAATAAAAATACGTAAAGGGTTTTTTGATAATCGTCGTAATTTGATTAAGCTTTTTGTATTTTTTTCACTTTTTGCTATATTCATATCTCTCGGCAGATATAATCCTGCGTATAAGATTTTTTATTATTTACCGTTTTGGAATGCATTTCGCTGCCCTGCTCGTTATCTCGTTTGGCTTGATTTTTCAATTGCTTGCCTTGCAATGTTGTCTCTCGATTATCTACAAAGAGCTGATGTGTCCGAAAAGATAATAAAATTGTTCAAAAGCTTCATGATAAAATTCATTTTGATAATCTCAAGCTGTTTTGTTCTGTATCTTTTGCTCGTTCGTTATATTCTTCATCATTATGAAATTCGCAGTTTTTTGCCCGTTAATTTACAAAATTTGCAGTCTCTAGCACTCACAGGCATTAATGTAAAGAATTTTGGCATAATAATTCCTTTGATTTTTTCTTGTCTGATTATTGCTTCTGTCGTATTTTCTAATAGAAAATGCCTGCCTTTTGTTTTACTGATTTTAATTATTGTAGAGTGCGCAGCCTTTGTTCCGTTTTATGATATTCATTTCGATTTCGTCAGGGATGCGCAGACAATAACGAAAGGAAAAATAAAAGACATTTTCAAGCCAGCTGTTGCCGATACACTCAATAATATTTCCGATGACAGGCACGGATTTCTTTTGCCGCTTGCCTATGACCCGTATCGTAGCCCCCTTGCTCAACTTCAGCCGTTTTGTAATACATTCGTTAACAGGGCAACGATTACAGGCTACGGGCCTATGCTTAACAAATATCAACGTCGAATTTTTTCTTTTGAGCTTTGGCCGACAACGTTTCGCTGGCTTGACATTATAACTCGACCTAAATTACTCGCTCGTTACGGAATAAAATATATAATTACT
>CAZKNI010000406.1:0-6623 GCA_964554055.1 uncultured Phycisphaerae bacterium
GCTGAGCTGATTGTATTTCCGATTCAGCCAAGTTGCATGTCGAACGAATTTGATGTTCTCTTTGCTTGAGAGAATTTATTGTTTCGACGATAGCTTTATGTTTTTCAGCTAATTGACCCGCTTGAATCTTTTTTTCGGTAAGCGATTCAGCTAAGAGGTCTCGCTGTTGATGATGTTCTTCGATTTGACTTTGCAATTGTTCGAGATTAGCTTTGATTTCATTTTGTTGCAATTCGAGCGTTTTGAGTTTTTCCGTATATTGTTGTCTTTGCCGATTAATAAAGTTTTTCTGTTCGTCAAGACTGGATAATTCCGAATCTATAATCGGTTCTTCCCGAATGATTTTTTCGATTTCGCTTATTGTATTTTCCAATTTTGTTTGAATTTGTACGGATTCGGATTTGATTTCATACATTTGTGTTCTAAGTTGTTTCTGCTGTTGAGCAAGAGCATTTCTCTGATGTGATGTTTGTTCCGATTGCTGTTTTAGCTGTTCTATTTCGCGCTCTATTGATGATAATTCAACGCTAATTTGCTCTAATTCTGATTTTCGCGATATAAGTCCGCTTGAGCTTCCTGCGCTGCCTATATGAATCGAGCCGTCCGATTCGATTAATTCGTTGTTCAACGTAACAAATCTCATGCCGGATGTGTCTTCTTTTTTTAATGCAATAGCTGTCGCTAAATCTTTAACAATGAGAGTTTTACCCAAAAGCACCCTTGCCAAATGTTCATATTCTTCATCACATCGCACAAATTTACTTGCCAACCCGATTACCCCTTCAAATTGCGATAAATCACGAGCGTTTATTATTGCAGGCAGAGCATCGAGCGGAAGAAATCTGATTCGTCCTTCGAGATTTGAGATTTTTTCCGAATATTTTTCAATTAAATCAACAGACTCTATTGCGATGTATTGATCCTTGCCTGCCAAAGCTGTTTCTATCAAATTCGCGTGTTCGAGATCTGTCTTGATTATGTTTGCAACCAGTTCTATCGATTCGGTAAACTCGTCAGCATTTTGCTCTTTTTGTTCAAACAACATTTTTACGCCAGCTTCCAAGCCGTGCATTGATTTTTCCATATCATCGAGTAGCTCATAGCGAGAATGCAACGCAGAACGTTTTTCTCGCATCTCAGCCAGCTGTTGCGTAATGACGTCTGCATGATTGTTGATTTCGCTGAATTGCCGCTGAATATCTTCTAATTGTGTTTCTATTTGCCTGATTTGGTTTTGTAGATTACCTAATTCATGTTGATAGCTTTCTTTTGTCTCATATAAAGCATTTCGTTGCTCTGTAAGCAGAGATTTCCTTTCGATAAGTTTCGAGCGTTGATTAGCTATATTTTCTTCGCGTATGTCAAGCTGATTGAATTGATTATTTGTTTGAGCTATTTGCCTCATCAGCTCGATTAGATTCGATTTTTCCGTTTCAATTTCATGTTCGAGTTCGTTTATAATAAGCTGCTTGCTATTAAGCTCTTCCTGCAATTCATCTATTTGACTCGATGCACCGATTTTTTCTTCCAAAAGTTCATTAAGCTGTTTTTCAAGTTCTTTTTTCCGATAAGCAATTTGTGATATTTGATGATGATGCGTTTGCAGTCTTTCACGAGCACGATTTAAGCTTTCTGTTTGTTCTGTAATATTGGAAGAAAGCAGATTGATTGTTTCCAGTCCCGATTGAATCTGAGCGGATGTATTTGTCAATTTGTTTTCTACGGATGAAATTTGATTTCCCAACTCTATTATTTCAAGGTCTAACTTGCTACGATTCGAGTCGATAATATCCGAATTGACCTGTAAATCTTTTAGCTGCTGAGTTAACTTGTCATGCTTTACCCTGAGATTTCCTTGTTGTTCTATCAGACGATGATACTCCGAGAGATAAAATTGCGACTTTAATTCATTCAAACGCGTAACATATTGTTGATAATTTCTCGCTTTGCCTGCTTGAAGTTTTACACTTCTCAGATGCTTTTCCACTTCTGCGATTATATCGTTTACCCTCAAGAGATTTTGTTCGACATTTTCAAGCCGTCGCTGAGCTTCTTTGCGTCGTGCTTTATATTTGCTGATTCCGGCAGCTTCTTCAAGTACAGCTCTTCTTTCCTGATTTGACGCTTGTAAAAGCAAATCCACTTTGCCCTGTTCTATTAAGCTATATGCGTCAACACCGATGCCCGTATCCATAAACAATTCTTTTATATCTCGTAAACGAGCTGGCTTATTATTTATCAAATATTCGCTTTGGCCGCTTCGATAAAGCCTGCGAGTAATTGCTATTTCCGCTCCGAGTTCTTCCGGAAAGGTTTCATCGGACTCAAAAACAAGCGTAACTTCAGCCATTCCCATACTTTTTCTACTCGTTGAACCGTTAAATATCACATCGACCATTTGCCTTCCGCGTAAACTTTTAGCTGATTGTTCACCGAGTACCCATTTGAATGCATCAACAACGTTGCTTTTGCCGCATCCGTTAGGCCCGACGATTCCCGTGATACCGTCGTCAAATTCAAGTTCGGTACGGTCTGCGAAACTCTTGAACCCGTGAAGTATTAATTTTTTCAGCTTCATAACCTAATTCCTCTTTATATTTGATATTTGTCTCTATATTTATTTTTCCTATTTTTCAGGTCTTCCTGTTGGCGTTGCTTCCGTCGCCAATTCGGATGCTATGTCTTGTAGCTCGAATATAGCGGGTATCGAACCGTCTTTACACATATTGTAAAGAACGGAAACGATACAGCTGTACTTTACACCGAGACCTAAGACCTTTCCCGAATGCTTGTCAATAGCAGGCTCATTGCCAAGCAAGATAAGCAGCTCAGGCAATTCCAGTGATGCTTGTATTTTTCCGCTACTTTTTTTCGATGGCGTTTCTCTTATGACTGTAAGATATTTGTCGTTTGAGTTTGCCGTTATTATTATGCTTCCGACAGATTCGTGAGAATAAAATACGGGAGGCTCAACTTTTATATCTCCAAACAAAACGACTTTTGGCTGTCCCGTTCTTGTTACATATACAAGTTTTGGGCCTTTCGACTTTACAATATCAAGTCGAAAATTATCTTGCCCTACATATACGGTATCAATAGCGATATCTCCGAATCTAATCAAACCTTTATAAGCTAACAGTCTGACTTGGACATCGGAATCGTCCAACAGCTTTCTTAGAACTTGTTTTGCCTGATAGCTTTTACAAAATCCGAGAGTCTTGATTGCTTGCATCCTAAATTCACTTTTAGGATTATTTGCGAATTTTTCAAGTCGTTCTATTGCCAAGCTATCTCCTAATCTTGCACCTGCACGTGCTGAATAAAAAGCTGTTTTTAGATTTGAGTGATTATATAACGGCTGAATTAACGGCAGAATTGTTCTGCCCATTGCTTCCCATGCATATGAAATAGCTTTATCGTTTGAATATGGCTCTGTTATCTGTTCAACGAGCATTCTTGCCCGACGCTGAATGTATCCCGGGTCGCTTCTAATATACAGATTTTTGACAAGTTCGAGAAAATGCTCTCGCTGGTCTCTGAAATTATAGGGTACATGTAATTCGATTTTTGACGGAGTGACAGCTCGTGCCGTTTTAAGTAAAGGTCTTTCCGGAGGAGGCCCGAATAATGCGTTTATTTTTTGCTCTATTGCTCGCGACGAAGCGTAAGAAGGCTGATATAATATAAGTGCAAAAGGACGCTCTTCCAAATTGATTCCTCCATTCAGGACATATCCGCTCCGCTTTAAGTTCATAAGAACAGATGTTTTTTTCTTTTTACTTTCGAACGGGTTGACAAAAATATCTCCGTATCCCTTTGCCAAAATTCTTGACGTGATAACTTTTCCGTAATTGCCCGCAAATACCCGCAAATCTGTCGTATAGAGTCGTCCCCCTTCTATGGAAGTTGTCGATGTATCGGGCAAAGCCTTTACAAACAAATCGAATCGTTCACCTTTTAATGCCCCTCCCGGAATATATCCAAGAACCTTGACGACAGCTGTATTTCTGGAATCGATTATTGCACTTGCCGAGAAAAACTTTTTTTGACCTTTAGGCCCGTAAAGCTGCTCATATTTTGCAATTGTCTCCATAATTTGTTTTCGTAGCGTTTCGGGACATTGGCTGCTGCCCGTTCCTGCGAGTCCTGCGACCATTCCGTATCCCTGAACGAGAACGCTGCTAAGACCTTCCAGATAACATCGCTCACCTATTGTTCCCGGCAGAGGCGCCGTCTTTTGCGCTTCGAGGTCTTGTTCTTCGTTATCGGATTCGGTCGAAACTTTTTTCTTGCCCCAAGAAAAATTTGTAGGCTCACAGCTGGCGATTGCGCAGCAAAGCATTGCTGCGACAATCAGAGACAGAATTGCTCGCGTCAAATTGTATATATACGTTACTTTTTGAATACTCATATTGAAGAATATTTCAAAGTTATAATTAAGCTGCCTTCATAATATTATTATCGGACGAGTATAAAGGCAGCCTTTAAGCTTAATAAGCGTTTATATAATTTCCTTATTTACAATAAAGTACACAAATTATCAACAACTTTTCCACAATTAGACACAAATCGGAATTAGAAGAAAAGCTATTTACGCATTGGCAGATAATTTTCGATATGTCTCAGTGAATATTTCGTAAGATTTTGCATCGTAAAGCACTATATACACGTCTTTTAGGTATGTTTGCATTTTTGTATGTCTTAAAATCAACTCTATCATTATCTTGGCGCATTGTTCAATCGGAAATCGGGCAATTCCGGTTCCGATGGCAGGAAAAGCGATTGATTCGAGTTTATACTTTTCCGCTATGTCGAGACAAGCTTGTACGCTAGATGCAAGAGATTCCGATGATGTTCTTCCTCCTAATCTCATACTCGCTGCATGTATAACATATTTGGCAGGCAAATTTCCTGCTGTTGTAATGGCAGCTTCTCCTATTTTTATCGGACCTATTTTGTTGCATTCTTCTTGAATTTTCTGCCCTCCTTTCCGTGCGATTGTACCCGCTAATCCCCCTCCGAGTATAAGATCATTATTAGCTGCATTTACGATAGCATCTACTTTATAGCCTGTTATATCTCCTTGTTCTATATAAATATTTGTCATATTGCTTCCTCTCGGACTAAACTTCCATAATTAAACGCCGATAATAAGAATAGCAATATTATTAGCTTTTTGTCAATATCTTCGCAGGCGGACAGAATAGAAAATATTGACGGTTTTGAATTATGTTAAAGACAAAGGAACAAATGTCGCCATCCCAAATAGCTACAATGCCAAGAAAGCGAGTAATCGAAACGCTTTTGCATTTCGATGCCAGCTTCAAGTTCGATTTTACACGTGAATATCTCGAAGGGCTTAGCACAGACCAGCTAAGGCATTTGCTACTTGCAGCTTCATTACATTCCGCAAAGAAGCATTAATTTCATTCTCTCGTGTTATTTCTTTGAATTTTACAATTATTTGCTTGTTTCAGCGAATCGCATTCCGGAACGGAAATAATCCCAACATGTGAGCATTGCAAGAACTGTTGTAATACCCCATAAAATTCGAGTTGTTACGATGACAATCAATTTCATCATCTCGCTTATTTCCGTTAAATCCGGTGCAATTAGAGTCAAAATTAACAAAAACATTTGTGCAGCGGTGCAAGCTTTCCCGATAGCTGACGGCTTAATGAATATTTTTCCCGTTTCCAAGAAAACGAGTAAAAATCCGACAACAACAAACAAATCTTTTCCTATTGCACTTACAACGACCCAGCTTGGCAATTTAAATCCCGGAACAGCTGTTTCTTCGAATCCGAGCAATATCATTGCACACGTGATTAATAATTTATCCGCTACGGGGTCCAGAAATCGCCCCAAACGCGTTTCTTGATGAAATTTTCTCGCAAGCCAACCGTCAAGTCCGTCCGATATCGCCATTATACCGAAAACGAGGATGGCGAGATGCCTCGCCCAACACCAATTCGGAGAGTTAATATTAAGCAACAGCACAACAAAAGGGCCTATGAGGATTATCCTCAGCATTGTCATCCGATTAGGCCAACTCAGCCAACGTTCTTTTGTCATTGCTTTTACTCTCTTCCGATTTCTCTGTCTGTTAAATAGCAATTTGGTTCGGAACTCCAAAATTCGCCCGTTATAGCTTCTGCCCGGGAACGCAACGAACCGTTACAAATTTCGAAAAATCGGCATTGCTTACATCTGCCTGTAATATATTGTTTTCGATTTTGTAATTGCATCAAAAAAATATTATCGTTGCGCCAAATATCACTAAATTTTTTTTGGCGAATATTTCCAAGCGTGTATTTCATTGAAAACTGGTCGGGATGCACGTCGCCTTTCCAATCAATACACGCAATTCCTACGCCGCTCGAACCCGCCGCCCCTGCATTACGTTTTAATAAGTTATATACTCGTTGCGCATGTTCGGGATATTTCTCCTTAAGTTTTAAATACAAAAATACTCCATCACAATGATTATCAACCGTAAGAACCTGCATTTCCGGATATTTTCCCGTCAGATTGATTATCTGTTCCATAACTCTTCTCGTTTGCCGATTAGACAAACCTATTTTAGCATCCGCTCTTGCTATAGGAACGAGATGATAAAAACA
>CAZKNI010000407.1:0-6329 GCA_964554055.1 uncultured Phycisphaerae bacterium
TGAACGAGTTTGTTATACAATGCCACAATGATAGCTATCAATATGACAAAGATTATTAACACAATCCAGCCGACAGACATTGCTAATATGAGCTGGCTTATCATTAGATTATCTCCCAAATTTGCTTTAAGCAATTTTAGCTTATTGTTAGGGCTTTGGCAACCGTATAAATGCCTTAAATGGTAAATTGAATTTTTGTTATTGCATATACATATATGTAACGTAATGTTATGCAATAGGAATAGCGGACTCTTTTGTATTTGAAATTAGCTCGTTCCAATGTTGTTTATTAAAAATACATCCCGGGTCGGGTCCTGCAGGGTCATCGTAATATGCGTTTGCTCTCGCTCGGCATCCGCCACAATAATATCTAAAGGCACATTCTTTACAATGCCCCCATCTGTCGTCTCGATTGTTGAGTAAATCCCATAACGGGCTCGTGTCGATAATTTCTTGAAGCGTATTTTTTCGCAAATTGCCCATTACGCTGTTCGGCATATATACGCAGGGTGTTACGTCTCCGTTTGGCTGAATAGAGACATAAGTTCTGCCCGCTCCGCATCCTCCTAAATATTTGGCTATTACTCTCGCCTTTTCACCGCTGCCGGAGCCGCAATGTGTAGCGGCTACTCTTCCTTCGTATAGAGAGGAATTTGCAAGGCAAACTCTACCAAATTGCGGACATGTACTTATTATGCCTATTTCTTGCGATTGAATATATTCGTTTAGCATTAACAACAGGTTTTCCCGTTGTTCGGGCGTTATGTCCTGCCAAGCCATTTCTTTTCCGCGTCCGACCGGAATAAAATTGAAATATGCGAAGCAAGCGGCGCCTATTTCTTTTGCAAATTCTATCATGTCGCGCACTTCATCGTAATTGTCGCGATGTACGCACATTGCAATTCCCAATCTTAAATCGGGATTTTCTGCGACGATTTTCATTCCTTCAACCGTACGTTTCCAAGCTCCGGAAATTCCCCTGAAAGCATCATGCCGTTCGGGTCTGACGGAATCGAGACTAATCTCGACATACCTAAGCCCTGTTTGTGCAAGTTTTTCTGCATATTCGGGTGTAAAGAGGGTTCCGTTTGTTGCTAATGATGTGTGTATTTGCCATTGCTCGCAGCGCTTAAGCACCGGAATGAGGTCTTTGCTTATCATAGGCTCTCCGCCGGCAAATGCTATCATGGGCATATAATTTTCACCGAACTGGTCAATGATTTTGAGTTTTTCGCTAAGGGTTAATTCGTTCTCTAAAGCTGCTCCCGCTGATTGATAGCAATGCTCACATTTGAGATTGCATCTGTTTGTGAAATTCCAAACGGCGAATAAAGGATATGAAAATCGCTGGGGCGTTTGCAATCCGAACTCAAGGACGCTTCGAGCAGCTAAAACAATTCCTCTTACAACAGGGCCATGTTGCGTTACTCGTCTCTTGAATTCTTCTATTGAGATATTGCCTCGTAATTTGTCGATAAATTTGTGAAAGGCTGAATATTGTATCCGCCAACGCAAAGGAGCTTGTGCGTTACGATAACTTATAAATATTTCTTCAAGACGTGTATGTTTTTTATTTGTCCTTTTACCTGTTAGCCATTTTAATATTTGCAGTGCCCAGTTTTTCTGCAGATAATCTTCAAGCGGATGATGATAATCCAGATGCAAGTCTTGCAAAAATTTCCCTTGGCACCGCGACGAATCGAATCGTTTGCGCATATCAGCTACGTATTGATGAGAATCGTATATAAATTGATTATGTTCGTCTGACATAATATAAAAAATCCTCTTTAATGCGAAGATATTCGAAATTTTAATTATAACTTTGTTCCGACAATCGTCAAAGCATAAATGAAAAAGCTCATAAGACATTATGTTGAGTTCTTATGAGCTTTTGATGAATAAAATTCTAAGCCTTGTTTTTTATAAAAGTGATTATTCTGTTTTCAATACGATTTTTGCCAGTTGTTGATACAAAGCCATCTTATTTGTTGCTATTGTCTGAGCATCTTTAAGCAACTGGCTGAAGCGTTCCGGATTCATTTTTTCGACGACTCGGAATCGAGTTTCACTTTTCATAAATTTTTCTATAGGCTCCTTGATTTCTGTTACGTCGAGTTTAAGGGGGGGCTCATCCGTGCCGATGCGTCTCGGGTCGAATCTCAGCGTTGGCCAAAGCCCTGTGTTAACAGCGAGTTTTTGATGTTCCGGTCCGTTAATAAGGTCATAGCCATGAGCAATACAAGGCGAATAAGCGATGATTATTGATGAACCCGGATAAGAATCTGCTTCACGGAAAGCACGTACAGTTTGAGAATCATTAGCTCCGATAGCAACTCTCGCTACATAAACATTGCCATAGCTCATAGCCATTAACGCCAAATCTTTAGCAGCTGTATTCTTCCCTGCAGCAGCAAATTTTGCAGAAGCGCCCAGCGGAGTAGCTTTCGAAGACTGTCCGCCTGTGTTTGAATAAACTTCCGTGTCAAGCACAAGCACGTTAACATCTCTATTCATAGCTAAGACATGATCGAGTCCGCCGTAACCTATGTCATACGCCCAGCCGTCACCGCCAAGCAGCCAAACGCTCTTCTTGACGAGATAATCGGCAACAAGCTCAAGTTGGCGAGCTTTATCGTTATTGATATTGGCAAGTTTTTCTCTTAGCGCAACAACACGTTTGCGTTGAGCGTCGATGTCAGCTTCGCTTGACTGATTAGCTTCGAGCAATTCGCTTACGAGATTATCGCCTATTTCGGACGCTAAATCTTTAAGCAATTGTTTTGCGAGTTTATTGTTGAAATCGACAGCTAGCCTGAATCCGAATCCGAATTCGGCATTGTCTTCGAACAATGAGTTCGACCAAGCGGGGCCTCTGCCGTTTGCATCTTTTGTGTAAGGCGTTGTCGGAAGATTTCCGCCATAAATTGAAGAACAGCCCGTTGCGTTTGCAATCAAAGCTCTGTCGCCAAACAACTGAGTTAGCAATTTAACGTAAGGCGTTTCTCCACAGCCCGCACATGCTCCGGAATATTCGAACAAAGGTTCGAAGAATTGAGATGATTTTACGGTAATGTTTTCAATTTTCGAACGCTCGACAAGAGGCAATTTGTTTAAGAAGAAATCGTAATTTTCGCGTTCTTTGTCGCGTAAAGGCAATTGCGGCTCTAAGCGCAAGGCTTTTCGTTCCGGGTCAGCTTTGTCTTTGCCCGGACACGTAACAACACAAACGCCGCACCCTGTGCAATCTTCCGGTGCAATTTGTACTGTGAATTTGTGCCCTTTGAAATCTTTGGCTTTGTAATCCGCCGATTTAAACGTCGCAGGAGCATCATTAAGGAATTCAGGTGCATAGACCTTCGAACGAATAGCTGCATGCGGACAAACGATATTGCATTTGTTACATTGGATACAAAGCTCCGGATTCCAAACCGGTATTTGCAAAGCTATATTTCGTTTTTCCCATTTGGTCGTTCCGGTAGGCCAAGTTCCGTCCGGAGTAAACGCACTTACGGGAAGCAAGTCGCCTTTATTAGCCATCATCATAGCTGTTACGTTCTTTACAAAATCGGGGGCAGCGTCCGGAACAATAGGCGGCTTCGTCTTCGTTGAAGTTGCTTTGTCCGGATAAGAAATTTCATGTAAATGTTCGAGAGTGGCATCGACTGCAGCGAAGTTTTTCTTTACAATTTCTTCACCTTTTTTACCGTAAGTTTTTTGTATTGCTTCTTTGATTTTTGTTATAGCTTCGTCTTTTGGCAGAACACCGGAAATTGCAAAGAAACAGGTTTGCATAATCGTATTTATTCTCACGCCCATTCCCGTTGCTTTTGCCACTTCGTAAGCGTCTATCGCATAGAATTTGAGTTTTTTCTCGATTATTTGCTCTTGTACCTCTCGCGGAAGATGATTCCAAACTTCTTCTTTTGGATAAGGAGCGTTCAAGAGGAAAACAGCTCCTTCGCCTGCATATTCGAGTACATCGTATTTTTCGAGGAACACAAATTGATGGCAGGCAACAAAATTAGCTTGATTGATAAGATAGGCTGAGCGAATAGGCTCGGGGCCAAAACGGAGATGTGAAATCGTGATGGCGCCTGCTTTTTTGGAATCGTACACGAAATAGCCTTGAGCATAATTATCTGTTTCGCCTCCGATGATTTTTATTGAGTTTTTGTTTGCTCCAACTGTGCCGTCGGAACCGAGTCCGAAAAATACAGCTCGCACAACACTGTCTTTTTCGGTATGAAATGAGCTGTCGAACTCGAGAGAAGTGTGTGTAACATCATCGTTAATGCCTATTGTAAAGTGATTTTTCGGCTTACTTTTTCCAAGTTCATCGAAAACCGCTTTGACCATAGCGGGCGTAAATTCCTTTGATGACAGCCCGTAACGCCCGCCTATGATGATTAACTCGTCGTTGAGAGAAGCTATTCCTTGCTCTTTTGCTTCTCTGATAGCTGTTATGACATCTTGATACAAAGGCTCGCCTATTGCGCCGGGTTCTTTTGTTCTGTCAAGAACAGCTATCGCCTTTACAGTTTTCGGAAGAGAGTCAACAAAATCTTTCACAGAGAAGGGTCTGTATAGCCTAACTTTTACGATGCCAACTTTTTCGCCCCTTTCCGTAAGATATTCGACCGTTTCGTGAGCAACTTCCGCTCCCGAGCCCATAAGCACGATAACTTTTTCGGCATCTTCCGCGCCGACATAATCGAACAGATGATAGCTTCTGCCTGTCAGTTCTGCGAATTTATTCATCGCTTGTTGTGTGATTTCAGGGCAGGCGAGATAAAATTTATTGCAAGCTTCGCGAGCTTGGAAAAATGCATCCGGATTTTGAGCTGTTCCTCGGATTACAGGTTTATCAGGTGTTAAGGCACGTTTTTTATGTTCAGCTACGAGAGTGTTATCTATCATTTCTCGTAAATCGTCATCTGTTAATTCTTCTATTTTCGAAACTTCGTGTGATGTTCGAAATCCGTCGAAGAAATGCAAAAAAGGCACACGTGATTTAAGTGTAGCTGCCTGTCCGATACACGCCATATCGTGTGCTTCTTGCACCGAACCTGACGCTAATAGTGCAAATCCTGTTGCTCGAGCAGCCATTACATCCGAGTGATCGCCGAAAATCGAGAGTGCGTGAGTCGCTACACTTCTTGCGGATACATGCATACAATATGCGTTAAGTTCGCCCGCTATTTTATACATGTTAGGAAGCATTAAAAGCAATCCTTGCGAAGCTGTGAATGTTGTTGTAAGTGCGCCAGCTTGAAGCGAGCCGTGCACTGCACCGGAAGCTCCTCCTTCCGACTGCATTTCGACGACATCGGGAATAATGCCCCAAATATTTGTTTTGCCTTTGGCAGACCATTCGTCAGAGAATTCGCCCATCGGCGAAGAAGGAGTAATCGGATATATAGCAATGACTTCATTTACTCTGTGTGCTACGGAAGCTGTTGCTTCGTTACCGTCAACCGTTATCATTTTTCTTTTCGACATTTCAAAATAGCTCCTTATCTTTTGATAAAAACATTTTTACGTTGAAAATTCGCAAATGTTCGTAAGTTTTATGTCCGTTAGCTATGTTTTGTAAAGCAGCGAACGTTAAAATAACAATTCGAGGTTTTGAAATCGTAAAACAATAATATATTACCGGTTTTAACACAAGTAAAGAGAAAAGATTTTCCGAATTTTTTTGATATTATTAGATTGTGACTGCTTTTACCTGAATTTCGGATTTATTTTTCAAAAAACTTGATTATGTGTGAGATGGGTTTTATACTTACGGTTTAGCCAAAACCGGTGTTCGGGTTTATTTTTAAGCTATGAATAGCATCTGCAATTTTTTAAAGGTTATTCGGTTATGTTTTGGCTTGACTTTTGTGTTATATGTGTAAATGTGTAAACCTTTTTTGAGGAGATAATCTATGGCAGTAAAGGTAGGAATTAACGGATTCGGTCGAATCGGAAGGCTTGTCTTTCGTGCGATGATGAAAAACGCTCAGGATTTTGACGTTGTTGCGATTAACGATTTGTCTGACGGAAAGACATTGGCTCATTTGCTCAAATATGACAGTGTGCATCGCAGGTTTGACGGAGAGGTCAGCGGTACGGAAGACACGATTACCGTAAACGGAAAGACAATTAAAATTTTATCTCAGAAAGACCCGGCGCAGTTAGGCTGGGGCGATTTGGGTGTCGATGTTGTTCTCGAAAGTACGGGAATATTCAGAAGCAGACAAAAAGGAAAGCCCGGCGAAGCTGATTATAAAGCTGGCTATGATACGCACCTTGAAGCGGGCGCTAAAAAAGTTGTTATTTCCGCCCCT
>CAZKNI010000408.1:0-4782 GCA_964554055.1 uncultured Phycisphaerae bacterium
GGCCTGTTCATGCGCAAATCGTAATAAGGCGGATACGTGCGAAGGGGCGTATTGATAAATATTTGCAAGGGCGTTTTTCGAAATTTTCCCGTTCTGCAATCCAAAAGCTTATAAAAGGAGGCACGATTACCGTCAATGGCAAAATTGTTAAGCCAAGCTATGAAATTTTGCCCGGAGATGTTATCGATTTGATTCTTCCGCCTCAGCGTGAGAAGGAAATCGTACCGGAGAATATTCCGCTTGATGTAATATATGAGGATAAATATCTGATAATTGTAAATAAGCCGCCTAATATGGTTGTACATCCGGCAAGAGGGTATCAGTCGGGAACAATGGTCAACGCGCTAGCTTATTATTGCCAAAATCTTTCGTCCGGTGATGATGCTGTTCGTCCGGGTGTTGTGCATCGGCTTGATAAAGATACGACAGGCGTTATTATTTTTGCAAAAGATGATGAGGCACATTGGCGTTTAGCGTTGCAATTTGAAAGAAGAAAAATACACAAAGAGTATTTAGCTGTTGTCGAAGGGATAATCGAACTTGATTCCGACCGTATAGATGCGCCTATCGGTGCACATCCGCAAATTCGCTCGCGATATAGCGTTCGTGAAGGTATCGGTCGAGATGCTGTTACCGTTTATCGTGTCGAAGAGCGGTTTAGGAATTTTACATTTGTCAAATTGCATCCGGAAACAGGCAGAACACATCAGCTTCGTGTACATATGTCGTACATAAAGCATCCGATTGTTGGAGACACGATGTACGGAGCGAGGAAAATTACAATGAGTGATTTGTTCAGCGGCGATGATGATAAACCGATTATCAATCGTTTTGCGTTGCACGCACATAAAATAGAGTTTAGGCATCCTATTACCGGCAAGCCTATGAAAATAGAGGCGCCGTTGCCTGATGATTTTAAAAACTTGCTTGAAATATTGAGGTTATATAAGGAAGAAGGCAAAAATAACAATAAACGATAATGAAAATTAATAATATGAAAAATGTGAATGTGAAAAAATATCATAATGTCTAAATTAAGTACAACAACTTGGCCTAAAAGGCATAGGCAGACGTTTAATCAGCTGGCTGATTTTATGAATCAATACAATATTAAGAGTCCGACGGTTTTGGAAGTTGGGCCCGGTGCAACATCGAGCTTACTTAAAAATCTTCTTGCGAGCGGAGAAGGTGAGGATTTGTCATTTTGGGCAAATCGGTTGCGGGCTTTTTTAAGAAATGTGGACAGCTTAATTAGGCACATTCCTTTTGTGGATTTACATTCGTTTGAGCCGGGTGAGTTGCTTGATGTATTGCCTGCAGATGCTCGATTGATTGTATCCGATATTAATCCTCGTGTTATAAAGGCTATCGCGAAACAGTATCCTCAAGCGGACGCACGAGTTATAGATTTTGCAGATTCGCCGATGAAAGAGCCTGTCGATATAATCGTCTGTTTGTGTGTTATTGTTCGAACGTCTGCACCCAAGACGATTTTTAAGAATTTATATGATTCCTTAAAGCCAGGCGGATTATTTGTCATTGACAATCGCAGCATAACGAATTTTAGCGATTCGTTTTGTGTGATGGAGCGATTAGCGCCTCAAATATGGCGTAAAACAGGAAATAGCTGAAGGAAATAGATTATGTGTATGTAAAATTAAGATTAACCTTTATTTTTTGTTTGTTTTTGCGATGTATTTTTGGGAGTTATGTCGCTAAAGAAGTTGAACATTTGTTTGACTTTATCGGTTTGTTCTCTCAAAGTTGTCCATCGGAAGACGATAATTCCCGTAGCTGGCGAACGTGTTCCATAATCGAGTATTTGGGTTACTTGTTCGGGAGGAACTTTTTCGCCCCAATCGGATAGCTGAACTATTGGCCAAATTTTCAAGTGTTCATTAAGAGTGCCTTTTATCCCGATGTATTCACCCAGCCAAGCAATTTGCCTTGAAATCCATTGAAGGTCGGTTGCATGTCCGAATCTTGCGTGATATAGCATAATACTGAAGACGTCAATATATTTAGCTTGTGCTTTCAAATCGATGGCAAGTTTGTTTTTTAATGCGCCGTAATGCTCATCTTCGCGCCAAGGACAATGAAACGTTCCTAATAGTGCGTTTGGTCTTGTTTTGTTTAGAATTGAGCGAAATTCTCGTATCCAATCAGTAAAAATATTGCATCGCCATCGGGTCCATTCTGATTTGTATTTTTCGAGGATAAGTTTTATTATTTCCTGCTTTGATTTATTGTTAAACTCAATGTTCATATCTTCGGAAAATTGCTTGATGCATCGGTCGCAAAAGCATGTATCGGGCATTTCAGGCGTGGCACGTTCCCAGCTGGCATGGCTATGATGATAATCAAGCCAAATTCCATCTATATTAAACTTTTTTAATGTGTTTCGAAATTCGTCCATGCGAAATTTGCGATAGCCCGGATGTGTAGGACATATTCCTTGCCAATTATGTGGAGGGGGACATATTTTCCCATCAGCTCCAATCGGTGCGGCGTCAGGATGTTCCTTTAGGTATCTTGCTACATGCATTGTATTGAATTCCGCAAATATTTTAACGCCCTGCTTTTTAAGATTCGCTATTGTTTTCTCATTAAGGTTGTTATAGCCTACAAAGATTGCATTGATTCCGTAATCTGTGAGCTTTTTGCCGTTTTTTGTTAATTCCAGAGGAATTGAACCGTATATTGCACGGATTTTAATATATGGGCGTTCGTCGGCTGAAGTAATTGAACTAGCTGATGATAATGTTATCATGATAAAAACTCCGAAAATGAATAATCTCATTATTATTATTCCTTATTAAATAAAGTTGAATTTAATTTGCTTTTACTGGGTGTTGGCGGGAAATTGATGTTATTTAATTGTTTTTAATATGTTATCTTAAACAGTTTATCATGTCAACTCAACAAATTCATATTTACTCGTTATTAAGAGAAATTTTTTAACAATTAGCAGTGTGTTTAATCATGTATATCAAGGCTAACGATAATGTGTAATTATTTTTAATAAGAATTTATTTTTTTCTTGCAAAAAATTTAGGATATGTTATACTGTTAGGTGTTCTTCGCAGGCCCTCCTAAAAAAAGGATGAAGAACAACAATTGGATGTGAGTTGTTTAATGTTTAAAGAAGGGAGTATGTTATGGCCAAAAAAGTTTTAACATCAGGGATTTTGTGTATTTTAATGGGGATTGCGGTTTCCGGGGCGTTAGCGACAATTGTTGATAATGACCCAAGCAACGATGTAATGACAGGGGCTTCGCTGTTAGGGTATAGCGGGGCAACGCCGTGGAGTGATATTGGCGATTGTAATTTTGTTAGCAGTAGCGATGTTGATTATTTCGCAATTAATCTCGTAGCTAATAATGTTATTACCGTTACGACAACGCCATTGAGCAATGACGATTTGACTGACCCCGATTCTTATATTGCATTGCTTGATGCAAGTGGGAATTCTCTTATATCGAGTGAAAATCCCGGCGGAAATGTCGTAAGGTATAAGATAGCGTCTGACGGGACATATTATATTAAGACGTACACGAGCCCCGGTGATTCTTGGAAATATAATTTGTTGGTCGGAGTAACTCATCTTCCCGAGCCTGCGACAATTTTTCTGCTGATTTTAGGCGGCTTGAGTGTATTCGGAACAAGCAGGAGGAAAAGCAGCTAATCGGTCTTTTGCCTGCTGAATATTAAGGATATTTGAAATGATATTGTGCTTAAGCTGAGCTGATATAATTCAGCTCAGCTTTTTGTTTTTGATTTGGAACTAAATTGATGTAAAATATTTGAGTTAAAAGGATTGACATTAGCTATGTAATTAAGTTATACTGATGATTTGATTTTTTCGGAGGATGTCGTATGAGTGAGGAAAAAGAAAACAAAAAAGTATTATTAGTTGATGATGACGAAGACATCCTCGTAGCAATGGAGTCAACGCTTCGTCAGCTTGAAGATATAGAGCTTGAGCGAGCAACAAACGGAAATCAGGCTGTTGATAAAATTGACAAACTGTCGCCTGATATTGTTGTTTTAGATGTAATGTTGCCGAAAAAATCGGGCTTTTTGGTTATGGAAAAAATAAGGCAAAAGCGTCAAAAAAATGAGTCCCAAAAGCCTAGGGTAATAATGATAACCGGAAATCCGGGTCAGAGGCACAAAGTTTACGCCCAGAGTTTGGGCGTAGATGAGTATTTGAATAAACCTTTTAGAATGGATAAATTTTTAGAAACAGTTAAGAAATTTTTGTCGGAAGAGAGTTAGAAGGAATAAAATTGTAAGAATAAGAAAATGGAATAGAAGATTTTGTATGTTGTTGTGTAAATTGTAGGAGAAAATTCGAGAATGGAAATTTTAACGGCAAAGAAAAGAGAAGCATTGGAAAAATATCGAAGACATGAGAAAGATACCGGTTCGCCTGAAACGCAAATAGCTATTTTGACAACAAGAATAGCTCATCTTACGGAACATCTCAAAGCGAACAAAAAAGATCAATCCTCGCGTAGGGGATTAATCAAAATGGTCGGCAAACGTAATGCGTTGTTAAAATATCTACGAAAGATAGATGTAAATCGTTATCATGAATTAATTTCGAGTCTTGGCTTGAGAAAGTAGCGATTAACAAAGCGGACAGTGTATATGGAAAAAGACTGTCCGCTTTTCTGTTTTTTAGCAGACTTGAAATTTTGTCAAATGAATATGATTGTTTTGTGTTATTAATATAGATATATGCCGCTTTAGGTGTATTAAGGAGTTTATTATGGAAA
>CAZKNI010000409.1:0-2649 GCA_964554055.1 uncultured Phycisphaerae bacterium
TTTCAACAGCTTGTGGAGCTAAACACATCGTATCAGCCTCAATATCTGCAAATACAACCTTCGCTCCACGAGCAGCTGCACACGTTGCGGTGCATACAAATGTTTGCCCGGGAACAATCACTTCATCGCCTTTTCCTATTCCTAACACATACATACACAAATCAAGTGCCGTTCCACAAGAGTTGACGACAATTGCATACGAGCAACCTTCATGCTCCGCCAACGCATTCTGAAAATCCGACTCCTCAGGCAACGGGAAAAAACTTCCGCCGGGCTTAGCAGCTGCCTCCATTACATTTAACGCTGCCTTCACATCGTCCTTACCAAATTCTCCTCCTAACGCCTGAAATGGAACTTCTCTAATTTTCATAAGTTTACATCCTTTCACATTCAACATTTATATTTTCATACACGTTACTGCACGGGTATCCCCAGCAAAGATACATTTTGCTATCATATCGGCTTGTGGAATTTTCCGGATATTCGTCGAGAGGTTTATTAGGAACAGGCATTTCCTCTCCGAAATCTTTACGCCAATCGTTTCGACACACAGAACAATAGCAACCGATAGCTTTGGAATTTCGCCCAAGGGATGCTTCATCATTTATCCATATTTCTGTTATATTCGGAATGCTGCTTAGAAATCTTATACCCGCCACCTCCGGAATAACTTCCAGCAACTTTTCCGAACGATTCTCATATTCCTGAAAAAACGCAATTCGTTTAATCTCTCGTTTAGGCATTGCTTAAGTCTCCATTTCGATTTCCCACAAATATCCGCTTCGATGAGGAACATCATTTTCTCCAGCGTAAATAACACCGTCAGGAGTTATCTCAATATCATGTACCTGCCAACAGGTTTCCCCCTCATCGCTTATAATCTTCCCTAACAACTCATATTCTTCATTGGCAGGGTTAAATTTTAATAATTCACATTTTCCCTCGCGACCTACAATTCCATAAGCATAGCCGGCAGTACCCATCGACAAATCGGAAAGCCTGCTGCGCCTATCCGCTATAGGAGTAAACAAATATTCTGCCTTGCCCGTATGGATATCAATACGGTACAACGACCCGTTTCCTCCGCTCGCATAAATGCAGCCGTTTCCTAAATTAAAAAATGCTTCAGCTTTTTCATTCCCATAGCTTCCGTCAGATTTTGGCAAGCCCGTCTTAAAATATTCAATCTTTCCTTTATCAACACAATATTTGAACAGCCGAAAGCTATCGACGCCCGGATTGCTCTGCCATGCACGAGTAACAGACCAGCTACCCCAGACATTCCCATCTTCGTCCAACACTAAATTTTCTCCCTGACCCATTGCCATTCCGCTTCCTATTACACCCAAATCTTTCACTTTTCCGCTTTCAATATCAAACGAAAACAAATGCTCGGGCGTAAACGTCTGACCGTATATTATGCCTCGTTGTTCATCAATCGCTATCGCTTGAATATAATGATGTTCCAGCGGTATCCCTAATTTGCTAATCTCGCCTGTTGTAGGATTATATTGAATTATTGCTCCTCCGGGGGCTTCAAGCCATCTATCTACATCATGCAATAATGCAACTGCTCCGTAAATATATCCCTCATAGCAAATCAACGACCGATGAAATTTTGCATCATATTTATCAGCTATTCGTTCATAACCGGTAGAAACAAACCTTTTTTCTCCTCGACTGTATCCCCAAAATATATCAGCATCGAACGATGTTATTCCCGCATAAACCGTATCATTATCTGCGTAATAACACAAACAATCAAAACTTATCCAATCTTTACGCCATCCTTCGTCCTTTAAAAAATCCTCATAATTCCAACGGTCTTCAATTTCCGTAAACCAGTTATCAAATTTTCTATCTTTAAATTTCAATGTCCGTATCTTAAGTTCCATTCTAACAAATCCCTCGCCTATAAAACCCCTCAAAAAATTCCTCTTATCCAAAATTTTTATTTGTGGATAATATTTTTTCATCCGCTTACTTTTGGAAGGTTCAACGTTAAAAGAATACATCTCTCCTTCGTCAAACATAATCGGTCCTGCCAGCATCCCCCTAAGCCAACCCTTGACAAAATTACGGTCGCGACAATAATCTTGAAAGTGTTCATAACCGCAATATTCTCCGGACACTGCCTGCGTAGAATCAATACGAGGCAATCCCGAATAAGTTAACCCGAACAACTCAAAATCCTTCCCATCCTGAATCAGCGAACTCACCTCGCCGAGATTAAGAAACTCTCCGCCACGAACAAACATCTGACACATATCAACATCCGCCAAGACCCATTTGCGAAGCTTAGGCCAATAAAATTCAAAGAGCTGATGACCGTTATCATAACTATTATATTTTCCTTCCAGACGTAATGCCGCTACCCGTCTAACACGCCAACCAAACGAGCGTAAAATCTCACAGCTAAAATCCGAAATGCATCCGCACGTAAGCGATAGCAATCCTCGCTTCATCTGACGAATCTGCTGTTTGAACCCGAGTTCCTGATGTATCGGACCGTGTACATGAAGCGTCGCAAGTCCGCTCAATAGTGCAAGAATGTCTTTCTTAAACAGAATCACACTGCTATAGTGCTTCCGCTTATTAACAACCTTAGGCCTTGAATCAGCCGATTCCCGGCGCACCTTTCCCCAATAC
>CAZKNI010000410.1:0-2616 GCA_964554055.1 uncultured Phycisphaerae bacterium
TCAAAATTTCTCTGTTTGCTGATTTATCGATAATAGAAACAATGTTGCCTGTCTTCTTGTCAAAAACAACTTTTAAAAATTTATTCTCGATACATTCATCCGAAATTGTTACGGGATATTTCAGTTTACTGTCTTTCGCTGAGTATTGCTTGACATCTTCGAAATCGACGATTTTTAGCTTTTGATATCCCATCGCGGGCAGAGTAACAGCGAAAAATGCACGGGCGTTGTCTATTCTTTGCATTGGAATTGCACTTGGCTTTTGGGTTTCGTCATCATTGTCGAGAGTTATCAAAGCTTTATCATCCGGCAGATCTATTTCGAGGACATCATCTCTTGCATGGGCAAGAGTATTGAAGACAGCGATACAATTGCCTTTCCCGAAAAAGTTTTGTCCTGCAGACTCAATATCTTTTCTGGCGTCCTCTATTACGTCAAGATAAATTTCTCGTGCTTCTTCGAAAACATCATGTGCAGATGAGCCAGCCATTACATCATGAAATTGATTAATGAGCATTTTCCGCCAGAGCTGACGAAAATGTTCGGATGAATAATTTTCGATATTTACAATTGCATTTATGCATTCCGCAATTTGAAGGGTAATCTCAGATAATCGATTGTATTTCTTTAGCTCAGCATGAGTCGTGAGTGTACCCCGATGAAATTCGAGAAACAACTCATCATTCCATGTTGGCAGGTCAAATCCGCACTTTTCGAGCTGATTCGCAAGAAATGCATAACTTCGCTGCCATTTTGCTTTCAGCTTGCCCGCAACGCTATCAAGGTTTCGCATCCATTCTATCATTTCATAAGTTACTCCGCCTCCGCCATCACCCCAGCCAATCGAATTAAAGAGTTCCCGATGTTGCTCTTTGGGAAATCGTCTCTGCCAGCCAAGATTTATGACAACAGGGTCGGGAACAGCATTATAAGTATCAAATCCGCCCGGAACAGTTTCCCACGGAACTGTCATAAAATATGTAGGCAGCTTTGTTCCATCAGGGCTTTGCCAATTAAAAAATGAATAGGGAAAACGATTATATCTGTTCCAAGAGATTTTTGTCGTTACGAAAAATTCTATTCCGCATCCGACAGCTATTTGCGGCAAAGTGTGAGGAAATCCAAATGTGTCAACGAGCCAAAGAACTTTTGCATCTTGTCCGAACTCTTCCGCAAAAAAACGTCTGCCATAGAGTAACTGCCTGACAAGTGCTTCCCCCGAAGGAATATTACAATCCGGTTCGACCCACATTCCGCCATCAGCGTCCCATTGCCCGTTTTTAACAGCTTGTTTTATGCGATTGTATAAACGTGGCGCGTTTTCTTTTATAAATTCGTAAAGCTGAGGCTGACCTTGATGAAAAATGTATTCCGGATATTTGTCAATTAGCCCCAAAGCAGTAGCAGCTGTCTGTATAGCTTTCTCTTTTGAGACGGAATAGGGCCAAGTCCAAGCTGTATCAATGTGTGCATGGCCTATGCCGACAAATGTTATCAAATCGGGACTTTCCTGACGAATTTGCTCAAGGTCTGATTCGAGGGTATCGAGAGCTATTCGTATTGTTTTATACGTACGTTCGAGGGTAACATCGGAGAAATCAATGATTTTTAACGCTTGTTTGAGTATTTGGGCGATAGAAAGATATGCCCCGCTATCTTCGTGAAGCGTATTCATTAATCTAAGGCATGTCATTCCTCTGTAATATAATTTGGAAGCGGGTTTGTTGATTTTAACAGCGGCGAATCGGCGCAAAAGTCGAGGCTCAGCTTTTTGCTCTGGCCCATGATCTCTGCCTGCATAACACTTTAACAACAAATCGAGTTTTTGGTCTTGCTGAATGCTGTCTGGCAGGATAATTATTTCGTGTCCACCGAACATATGTTTCATTGGCGGAGTAAAACTTTCAATTTCTTCGCCGTTGATATATAGCAAAGCGCCGTATCCGACGCCCGTCAAACCGTCAAGATAAAAGTTAAGCCCAAGCTGCCAATCCGATTCGATTTTCGGAGCAATAAATTGCTTGCGTATCCACCAACAATTATCGTTAGCACCTAATACAAAAAATGTGTCAGCCTTTTGCCAATTTAAAGTATCCGCAGCTATATTGTCTATCCATTCATTAAGCTTACTCGGAGCTATTTCAGCAGGTAAAAGATTTTGTACATCTTGAATCATTATTTTTCTGACAGCTTGCAGACGCGATTCGATATATTCCTTTGTTTCTCGCTCCAATTTATTTGCCATTTTTATATTGCTCCATTATTTATGATTTACATGTTTTGTCCTGTGTTCACTTTAAGCCTCAAGCCTTTTCTTGAAGTTAGATAAGCTGAACTCTCAAATTATGTTATTTATTAAACAAACAATAAAAATCCTTATTTTAAGGAATTTTATTATTCCGTAAATATCATTTTTTGTTTTTGGATATATTTATTTTATGTTTACAAAACAATTAATTTTTGTTATATATGGAAAATTGTCCTTAATGCTTGTAATTAGCTTATTAATATTGGAAAATGGTTTTTGGCGGTGCGTGGCCGTCAAGTTTTTTATAATTGAAATTGCGTTTATATTATAATTTTGGGTTTTGTGTTTTATGGTAGATGAAAACATCT
>CAZKNI010000411.1:0-4503 GCA_964554055.1 uncultured Phycisphaerae bacterium
AGCTAAACAAATAATTGCTCAACCTTATGACAAAAAGCTAAAACTCAAAGGCCAAAAGATGCAAGACAAACGCTGGACTTTTATGAGAAAAATGTTTAGAAAATATCCCTTAGCTATTGATGTTGCCTTCGAACATTTTTATAGCGAACGAAACTTTTATAAACTTGCCCGTAATCCTTCGGATGAATTGTTACAAAACTTTCGGAAAACAGAAGGCAAACAAGATACGGTTTCTAAACCTAAAAATTTCATCGACGAAAAAGGCAGGCTAATCGAAACGCCCGACTAATGACATTTGCAAATGCAAATATTAGAATTAAAATAGGCGTCGCTGATAATAGCAGCGACGCCTATGCGATTTTGTCCTTAATGCTAAGCTAAGCTAAGCTCAAACCCTTATTATTTTTTGGATTTTTTCTTAGCTGACTTTTTTCCGCTTTTCTTCGCTTGCTTTGTTTTTGAGGAAGCAGCGGACTGTTTCGCTTTAACAGCAGCTTGTGCAGCTGCTAAAGCAGCAATCGGAACACGGAACGGAGAACAAGAGACGTAATTCATGCCTACCTTGAAGCAGAACTCGACACTCGCAGGCTCACCGCCATGCTCGCCACATATACCCACTTTGAGGTTCGGCCGAGTTGAACGTCCACGTTCAATGCCTATCTTGATAAGCTCGCCTATGCCTTCCTGGTCGATTGTTTGGAACGGATCTGCCGGCAAAATTCCCTTTTCAAGATATTCGGGCATGAATCCGCCAATATCGTCACGCGAAAATCCGAAGCCCATCTGCGTAAGGTCATTCGTTCCGAAACTGAAGAATTCGGCAATTTCGGCAATCTTGTTAGCTGTCAAGGCGGCACGCGGAATCTCAATCATTGTTCCGACCATATAATTGATTTTCTTGACCTTTTTCTGCTTGCAAACTTCATCATAGACTCTGTCGATTATTTCCTTTTGATTTGCAAGTTCGGTATCAATAGCTACGACGGGAACCATTATTTCGGGATATACCTTCTTGCCTGCCTTCGTAAGTTCGACAGCAGCTTCTAATATTGCGCGAACTTGCATTTCCGTAATCTCCGGATATGTTACGCCCAAACGAGACCCTCTATGACCTAACATCGGGTTTGTCTCGTGAAGCTCTTCGCTCCGTCTCTCAAGTTCAGAAAGAGAAATTCCCAGTGCCTTAGCGAGTTCTTTCTTTCCGCTTTCTGTTTGCGGAACAAACTCGTGCAGAGGAGGGTCGAGCAATCTTATCGTTACGGGAAATCCCGCCATCGCCGCCATCGTAGCTTTGATGTCTTTCTTAACATGCGGGAACAGTTCCTTAAGAGCAGCTTTACGCTCTTGAAGTGTGTTAGCGAGAATCATTTTTCTGAGTTTGAAGAGTGGCTCTTCGCTACCTACACCGTAGAACATGTGCTCCGTACGGAACAGACCGATGCCTTCTGCTCCGAACGCACGCGCCTTAGCTGCATCTTCAGGTGTATCGGCATTTGTCCTTACGCCAATTGTTCTAACCGAATTACATATCTTCATAAATGCACGGAAATACGGATTTTCTTCAGCGGATTTAATCATTGGAAGATTGCCCTGATAGACAAATCCTTTCGAACCGTTCAAGCTAAGCCAATCGCCCTGTTTAACGGTTATGTTCGTGCCTTCTATTGTCATTACTTTTTTAGCGACATCTATTCTCAACTGTCCTGCACCTACGATACAGCACTTGCCCCAGCCTCGAGCAACCAAAGCTGCATGAGATGTCATTCCTCCCCGAGCAGTGAGGATTCCAAGAGCAGCTCGCATACCTTCGACATCTTCGGGATTCGTTTCTTCACGAACCAAGACAACGTCTTTTCCCGATTTAGCCCATTCAACAGCGTCGTCTGCAGTGAATACAACCTGACCCGTTGCACCGCCCGGACCTGCCGGAAGACCTTTAGCAATAGGTTTTGCAGCAAGTTCTGCCTTCGGGTCGAGTATCGGATGCAAAACTTCATCGAGCTGAGCGGGAGTTACTCTCATAACAGCTGTCTCTTTGTTGATTAGCCTTTCCTTAACCATATCGACAGCCATTCTTACCGCTGCGCCGCCTGTTCGTTTTCCTACACGACATTGTAGAAGCCAAAGCTTACCCTGCTCAATTGTAAATTCAATATCCTGCATATCACGATAATGCTTTTCCAGCTTTTTCTGAATAGCATCAAGCTGTTTGTACACTTTCGGATGAGTCTTTTCAAGTGAAGGAAGATGCTTGTTCTGTTCGCCTTTTCCTCTTTCATTTATAGGATAAGGCGTTCGGATACCGGCAACGACATCTTCGCCTTGTGCGTTAGGCAGCCATTCACCGTAAAATATCTTTTCGCCCGTTGCAGGGTTTCGTGTAAACGCGACACCGGTTCCGCTGTCATCGCCCATGTTGCCAAAAACCATTGTTTGGACGTTAACAGCTGTTCCCCATTCGTCGGGAATATTTTCAATTTTTCGATACGATATTGCACGTTTTCCGTTCCAGCTAAGAAATACAGCTCTAATAGCACCCCAGAGTTGTTCTTCCGGGTCATCCGGAAATTCCTTGCCCAATACTTTCTTTACGGTAGCTTTATATATCTCGACAAGCTCTTTTAAATCGTCAGCTGTCAGGTCCGTGTCTTGCTCTACTCCACGAGACTTTTTCATTTTAGCTAACTCGCGTTCAAGTTGCTGACGAATTCCCTTGCCCTCTTCGGGCTCGATACCTTCGGACTTTTCCATAACGACATCGCTATACATCTGAATCAAACGTCGATGTGCATCGTACACGAAACGAGGATTGTTTGTCAGTTTAATAAGGCCGTCACGTGTTTTAGTCGTCAGACCTACATTGAGAACCGTTTCCATCATTCCCGGCATAGACTGTCTTGCTCCGGAACGAACCGAAACAAGTAAAGGATTTTTCGTATCGCCAAATTTCTTGCCCATCGCTTTTTCCACTTTGCGAAGAGCTGTTTGAACATCTTTCGTCAAACCTTGAGGATATTTACCTTTATGCTTCATAAAATACGTACAAACTTCTGTTGTTATTGTTAATCCTGCGGGTACCGGAATGCCAAGATTAGCCATTTCCGCAAGGTTAGCACCTTTGCCACCTAACAGGTCTTTCATCTCAGCTTTTCCGTCTGCCTTTCCCGGACCGAAAAAGTAAACCATCTTATTTTTCTTAGCCATTGCAGTTTCCTCCAAAATCAAAAACAAAACAAATATTTGACATTATCTATGTTAGATTACCGTTGCAAATCCATTAGAATTATGCAATATAACAAGACATAAGCGAGAAGTCAAAGCAAATAGAACGTTAAATACAAAATTATATTATCTTTATATTATATTTTTACTTTTATATATAATATATATTCATATTCGTATTTACGATGAAAGCCTAATGATTAGCTTGTGTGGCTGAACCAGATGAATATGGGGCGAGTTTCTCTGTTCAAGTCGATTTTTAATTAAAGAGATTGCAGTTGAAGCCATCGTGTCTATAGGCTGTTCTATTGTTGTAAGCGGAACAGCTAACATATCTGCCCAAGGAAAATAATCATAGCCAACAATTGCAATATCCTGAGGGATTTTTTTGCCCGCTTCGAAAACGCCTTGCATAAATCTGACAGCTGCCTGCGAATCGCCACAAATAACAGCATCAGGAATTTTTTTTCGCACGCTTACGGTATATCCCAAAGAATAATATTCCGTGATGTCATCTGCGGAATATGCAATTTGATATCTTTTAATATTAGCTTGGCTTATCATCTCGAAGCAACCTTTGGCAAAATTACTCGTTGAAGCAGCTGCTACAAATATGTTTTTATATCCTCGTTCGATAAGATGCTGAGTTCCTATTCTTCCAGCTTCACGTCTGTCGAGCGCAAGATAATCACACTGTAAGGATTCGTTAGGTGAGCATCCAATAAAAATTGTAGGGATTTTTTTACTCCAATCGGGCAAGACTTTTGTATTTTCCCATAAAATAACAATTGTCTCGACCCTCATTTCCCTAAACGTTTGCATCCAAGGGGACTGATGCCACTGGCAGGGAGATGTCGAAATTCCTAAAAGAGGACGATATCCTGCACCGTGAAGCTCCGTTAGAAGTGTATTTATCATTTGCATTCTGACGGCATCGTTAAGTTGGCGTGTATAGATGCCAATCATTTTTGTTCGTTTGGAACGAAGATTACGGGCAGCATGATTCGGAATATATCCGAGCTTATTTGCTATTTCTCGAATCATTTTACGACGTTGCAGAGAAATACGTTCGGAGTCTCGTAAAGCTAAACTTGCGGTATTTACGGAACATTTAGCTTTACGTGCTACATCTTTTAGAGTAATTGTGCTTGCAACGTTTTTTTTCATTTTTGTTAACAACTTTTTTAATTATTGGGCGATTTTTTGTTTTTTTCTCTATTTTCGATGATTTTATACTCGCATTTGATTTAAATTTTTTAGAAAACACAAAAAATACTTTAC
>CAZKNI010000412.1:0-3557 GCA_964554055.1 uncultured Phycisphaerae bacterium
TGTGATGAAATAGGGCATCGATTTGGTGCGGATTCCGAACAATATCGTCGAGCGATGATAAATGTCGATAAGCAGATTGGCAGGATTTGTCGAGTGCTCGAGAAAAATAATTTGCTTGATAGCTATTATCTTATTCTGATAAGCGATCACGGTCATGTGCCGGCTGCAAAAAAGAGTTTTTGGTCGCCTCGGGAATTTGTACGCAAGAATTTTAAGGTGAAATTCATTGACGATATGTTTCTTGAGAATGCCGATTTTTGTGCAAGGCAAAAATTTCTCAAAAAATATCGTTTAGTGCTCGTAAATGGCGGGTATAGGCGAGCGAGTTTTTATCTTCGTTGTGGAAATTCGTGGGCGAATATTCCTAATTTTAAGGATATTATTAAGTTTACAAAGGAATATTACTCATCTGTCGGCTCTAAGGATTTGTTTCAAACTCTGGCTGACGTGCCGGCAGTGGAACTCGTAGCTGTTAGAAAAGACGTAAATTCCGTTAGAATAATTACATCGACAGGGCGAGCTGATATAACAAGAAAAGTTTTCAAAAGCCGAAAAGTTTATGCGTATAAGGTAATAGAAGGCAATCCGTTGAATTATTCTCAAAATTTGCTTGATGGCAGATATAGAAATGCCGATGAGTGGCTTATAAGTACATGTGAGAGTAAGTTTCCTGATTTTGTGCCGCAAATAATAGAGTTTTTTGATAGCGCTCGTGCGGGTGATATTGTGATATTTTCAGCTAAAGGTTGGGATTTCAGCGATAAGGATTTTGGAGGACATGGCTCGGTTATACGAGATGATATGATTGTTCCGTTTATAATAGCAGGTCCCGGAATTACTCGGAGAACTCTTAAAACAGCTCGCGTTGTTGATTTGATGCCAACAGTTTTAGATATGTTAGGCTGTCTCAAGAGGGCAAGGCGAGCGGGTCAGCTTGACGGAAAATCTTTAATGAATGAGTTGATTTTGAATAAAAATGAGATGTCAAGTCGTGATAAGTGTCCGATTAATTGTGGAATACAGCATATTCGCAACTAAAGTTGTATCCGCTTAATATAAATTGTGTTAAATATCGTTGCAAAATCAGCCAAATAACGACAAAATAATATATAATATAGGTGATTTTCGTGTTATGTAGCGAAATTACATTTATAGGTATTTGAAAGTTTTGATATAATTTTTGCATTCTTGAATATAAGTTTAAGGTGCAGGTGATAATATCCGCGGATAAAATTGGAATGTTGAAATATAAAAATGTGAAAAGAAATGACTCGCGCAAATCGAAATCGATTTTGTTGTTGATTATCTTTATATTAATATCTTTTATTGCCAATTCGGTTACAACTCAAGCTGTAATTTCGAGTGATAGCCAAGAGAAAGTTATAGAGAGCCAAATAAAAATTCTTACGTCTGCTCAAAGTCCTCTGGAAACCCGGAAAATTGCAGCGGGTTTGTTGATAGATTTAAACGTAAAAGATTCAATTAACGAATTGAAGCAATTGCTTGATGAATCCCCCGATACGCAATGCAAATTAGCGATAATACAAGCAATTGCCGATAGAGATGCTCCGCCGTCTGTTTTTATAGATTCTCTTATTAAAATATTGCTCAACGGCGACCCTGACCTACAACGGGCTGCTTCTCAGGCACTTGGAAGATATAGAAGCGATAAGCTATTGCAAAAGCTTATAAATATTGCCGAGGATGTTCATAGGCCTATAAATCAACGTTTAGCGGCAATAGAAACTCTGGGCTATACGAGGACGAAATCAGCGGTAGGGGCGTTAATCGCTTTAATGGATAAAACGGGTAATGCAGGTTCCGATAGCCAAGCGATAACGTCGGCATGTGCTGTTAGCTTATATCAACTTACGAGAATGAATTTTGGAACACGGATATCTAAATGGAAAAAATGGTGGAAGAAAATAAAATCAAAGAGTTCACAACAATGGCTTGAGACTCAGCTTGATTTGTTGATAAAAGAAAATAGAAAGTTGATGGAAAAGTTGAATCAAACGGAGCAGGAACTTATAGACACTACCGTTGAGCTTTTTAGACTCTTGCCACAAACGGAATCTGACAAAATAAAATTTTTACATAGCAGGCTAACGAATAATACATCTGCGGATAAGATGGCAGCTCTTGCTATTTTACATACGATGATAGTGCAAGGTCAATCGATACCCGCTCAACTTAGAGTAGCTGTGAGAAATCTAATTAGCGACGAGGATTATAAAGTTAGGCTCGCTTGTGCCAAGTTGCTTCAGGAAAGCAACGATAGAGAGGCAATATCCGTACTCGTAGCTCAGCTTGAAAAGGAATCTAATCCGATTGTTAAGCAAAATATACTCATTGCTCTTGGAAATATTGGAGACGCGAAATTGCTTGATAGGTTGATAGAACAGCTTAATTCTCCTCTTGAGCCGGTCAGTTGCGGAGCTGCCCAAGCTATTGCGCAAATATATCAAACTCACAAGATTGATAAGAAGCTTAGGGATAAAACTATAAATGCTTTGTTAAATCGTTATAAAAAGCTTTTGCCCCAGCATAATCAGCTTAAGACCGAATTGCTTCATACGATGGCGATTATTGCCGATAAGCGATTTTTGGATATATTCAAACAAGCTTTGCAAAGCCCGATAGCTGGCTTGAGGCTTGATGCTGTAAGGGGGTTAACATCCGTCGGCGATGAGAAAATTGTAGATTTATTGCTTAATAACCTGAACGATACGGAGCCCGGAGTGCGTGCAAAAATTGCAAGCGGAATAGCGGATATTACGTCTGACCCGCGAGCTGTTGAGATTTTAATGTCGCGCATAAATCCGAATATAGAAAAAGATATTCAGGTAAGGCAAGCTACTTGGAATGCTATTCTTGTGATGATAAAACGTTGGCCTTTTGAAAAACAGCTGAAATGGGCAAGGCAGCTTCCGATGCGGAGCGATAAAATTTCCAACGAACAAATGCTTGAATTGGTTGAACTGTTAAACTCTCAAATTGCAGATATAGCTTCGAATTGGCCTGCAAAACGAAAAGTCGATACATTCGTTGCCTTTGGCGACTTATTGATGAGCTCGGGATTGCCTTCGGAGGCAATAAAATATTATCGTCAAGCTATTATCGCTTCCAAGCAAGCGCTCTCGTCTCAAGCTGTTGAATTGGCTAAGAGAATTCTTGGCAAATTACTCGGTAGCTCAAAGGCAGGCCTTGCCGAAGCCCAATTTCTTAACGATATTAGCGGAATATTGGACAGTAAACAATTCGTGAAAGTTATCGATTGTTTTCTTGCGTGGGCGAGGAATGCCGGTAATATGAAATCCGCTCGAAACATTATCAAACATCTTCCCAAACAATTGATAGATGGCTTGCCAAATAGGCAGCAATCCGCCATTAAGAAAATTCTGAGTGGAATATCGGCAACGATGCCTGTTACAAAACCTGCGACGAAACCGGCGGCGTAGATAATGTAATTGATAATCAGAGAAGTTCTTAAGTTGGAAATTCGATACAAGGAGACAATTATGGCAAAAAGAGTATTTCTTGGAATCGATTTGGGC
>CAZKNI010000413.1:0-7821 GCA_964554055.1 uncultured Phycisphaerae bacterium
TTGCCGCCGCTGCGAGCAGAACGAATTACGCTTGTCATTGCGAATGAAGCAAATGTAACGAGCGCAGCACGCGAAAAATTTGAATTGGTAATTTCGCTGTCGCACAGAATCATTGCGAGCGAAGCCGTCAGGCGAAGCGCAAAAACAGGCTTTGCCTGTCGCTTCCACACAACGTCATTGCGAGGAGCGAAGCGACGCGGCAATCTCAAATCCGCAATTCCCGAAGGGACGTACCGAAGGCATCCCGTCGGGACCGTTGGCGCCGCAATCCGAAATCCGAAATTCCTCTCTTCTCAATCCTCAATCTTCAATCCCTGTCCGTGTTTGTTAAGCTGTATCTCTTTACTCACAGCAGTTTTTCTCTCAAAAATTTTCCGGTGTACGATTTTTTATTCTTTGATATCTGCTCGGGGCTGCCTGCAGCTATTACTGTTCCGCCGGCATCTCCTCCCTCCGGGCCAAGGTCGATAATATAATCGGCACACTTAATAATATCGAGATTATGCTCTATTACAACAACCGTATTGCCCTTATCAACGAGACGATTGAGCACATTGAGCAAATTATGAATATCTGCAAAATGCAAGCCTGTCGTAGGCTCATCTAAAATATAAAAGGTTTTTCCCGTTGCCGTTTTGCCGAGTTCAGCTGCTAATTTGACTCTTTGTGCCTCTCCGCCGGAAAGAGTTGTTGAGCTTTGTCCGAGGCTCATATATCCTAATCCTACATCGTTGAGTGCTTGCAATAACTGGCGTACTTTTGGAAAATTTTCGAAAAATATTAGGGCTTCTTCTATCGACATATCAAGTGCGTCAGCTATATTTTTCCCTCGATATTTTATTTCAAGTGTTTCTCTGTTATATCTTCTGCCGTTGCACTCTTCGCAAGTGATGTATATATCGGGAAGAAAATGCATTTCTATTTTTTTAGTTCCCTGTCCTTGACACGCTTCGCATCGTCCTCCTTTAACGTTGAAACTAAATCGTCCGGGCTTATATCCTCTTATCTTAGCTTCTCGTGTTTGAGCATAAAGCCTTCGTATATGGTCAAAAACTCCGACATAAGTTGCGGGATTGCTGCGAGGAGTTCTGCCAATAGGTGATTGGTCGATTTCTATAACTTTATCGATACGATGAGCACCCATGATTGAGAGATATTTTCCGGGCTTTTCGCGTGAATTATATAGCTTACGCTTCAATACTCTAAGCAATGTCTGTGTAATCAACGTGCTTTTGCCCGAGCCGCTAACACCGGTTACGCAAATAAAACAGCCTAGCGGAAATTTGACATCAATATTTTTGAGATTATTTTCCGAAGCGCCTTTAAGCTCGATACATTCGTTAAGGTCAACTGTACGCCTCTTCTCGGGTGTTTCTATCCGCAACTTTCCGCTTAGATATTGCCCGGTAACGGACTGTTCACATTTAATTACATCATCGAAGCTACCTTGAACAACAACTTTTCCCCCGTGCAAGCCCGGGCCCGGACCGATGTCAATTATGTGATCCGCTTCCATTATAGTTTGCTCGTCATGTTCTACAACTAAAACCGTATTTCCCAAATCTCGCAAACGTTTAAGCGTATGTATAAGTTTTTCGTTATCCCGCTGATGCAAACCTATCGTCGGCTCATCAAGAACATAACACACGCCAACAAGCCCCGAGCCGACTTGAGTTGCAAGTCTGATTCTCTGTGCCTCTCCGCCCGAAAGTGTTCCGCTTGTCCTGTTAAGAGTTAAATATCCTAATCCGACGTTGACCATAAAATTCAATCTGTGACGGATTTCTTTTAAAATTTGTTCCGCTATTATTTTCTTCTCGCCCGTAAGCGTTAATTTACCGAAAAATTCATGTGCAGCATCAATACTCATTTTTGTGATGTCATAAATGTTCTTGTTCGTAATTGTAACAGCTAACGCCTCTTGTCGCAGCCTTGCACCTTTACATTCCCTGCAAGGCTGTTCGCTGAGATATTTATGTAGGCGTTCTTTTACAAAGTCGCTATCGGTATTTTCCCAACGATAATCGAGATTGGGAATTACCCCTTCAAACTCGACGCCAAATTCGCGTTCGTCTCGCTCATTTGTTCCGTACATCAAAATTCGCTTGATACGAGCGGGAAGATTTTTATAAGGTGTATTCGGGCTAATTTTGAAATCTCTGCAAAATTGGCGGAGAATGTGATTGTACCAAATATTCATACGTTTTCCGCTATGGCGCCAAGCGTCTATCGCGCCTTCGGACAGGCTTAAATTCGGATCAGGGACAATCAAATCGGAATCAAACTCGAGAATCGTTCCCAATCCGTCACATTGTTTGCATGCTCCATACGGGCTGTTGAAACTGAAAATTCGAGGCTCAAGTTCAGCTAATGAAATTCCGCAATCCGGACACGAATATTTTTCGCTAAAAACGCTGTCTTGCCAGTTTTCCGAATCGGTTTGTCTCGTTACAATCACAAGCCCGTCAGCTAACTTCAACGCTAACTCTATCGAGTCCGCTAACCTTGTGCGAATTTCAGGTTTAACCGTAAGCCTATCGACAATAGCTTCTATCGAATGTTTTTTATATTTTTCCTTTTCAAGAGAAGGGACTTGTCCGATATCATATATTTTCCCGTCAAGCCTTACTCTTACGAACCCTTCTTTCCGTATTCTCGTGAAAATATCTTTGTGGATGCCCTTTTGCCCTCGAATTAACGGCGCAAGAATCATTATTCGCGTTCCCTCGGGCCAATCCAAGACCGTATCGACAATTGTCGATACGGGCTGAGTTCTAATTTCCTTTCCGCATTTGTAACAGTGAGGTACGCCTATTCTGGCAAATAACAATCTTAAATAATCATATATTTCAGTTGTTGTCGCGACCGTACTTCGAGGATTGCTGCTGGCGGAGCGCTGCTCTATAGCTATCGTCGGGGGCAACCCTTCGATATGTTCCAAATCGGGTTTTTGCATCTGTTCTAAAAACTGCCTAGCGTATGCGGAAAGACTCTCGACATATTTGCGTTGCCCTTCTGCGTAAATCGTATCGAACGCAAGCGAGCTTTTTCCCGAGCCACTCATTCCCGTGATAACAACGAGCTTATCGCGCGGAATGAAGACATCTATATTTGCAAGATTATGCTCTTTGGCACCATAAACTTTTATATATTTTTCAGACATAGCTTATACCCAAAACATATCAAAGCCGATAATCCATTCAGTATATCCGAACAAAGCCTTTGATTCAAGTATGGAGCACAATATACTGCAAATAACGCACTTAGGACAGATTTTTGTTAAGTGCTTGACGTTTGTTACAATATTTTTTATAATATTTACATAATATTCGGAATTTGTCCGAATATCCTTGCCCGGGAGAGTCAGAGCTTTTGTTTATTGTTGCGCGTATTTTGCGCGACAAATTATTTGTGAGTTTTTATAGGAGAACGGGAAATGAATGGGAAAAAACTCTGGCTCGTGATATTATCCGTGACAATAGGATTAGCAAGTTCGTCCTTATCATTAGGCTGGGGAACGACATCTAAAAACTGTTATTGGATAAAATCAGCTTCAACCGGTGCGGGCGACTGGAACAATAGCAATAATTGGAGTAGCGGAATAATTCCTTCGGGAGATGATTATGCTTATATCAACAACGGTGGAACAGCACAAGTAACCCAAAACTCCGGATGTAAATTATTATATTTGGCTTATAATTCGAGTGATAGCGGAACGGTTGAAATTTTGAATAATACATTAAGCGCCTATACCGAGTATATAGGGTATAATAATATAGGAACGGTAACTCAAAGCGGGGGCTATAATAAAATTACAGGTCATCTTGAAATCGGATACAACAGTAGCGGAATCGGCACGTACAATTTGTCAGGCGGCACACTTGAGGTTGTTTATTCCGTTTCTTCGTATTCTGTTATGAATCTTAATCGGGGGACATTTAATCAGAACGGCGGAGATGTTAATCTCAGTACGGCATATATAGGAGCGGATGCGAACGTTCTTAGCGTTTATAATCTTTCGGACGGAACATTCTTTGCTCATCAAGCAGTTTATATCGGTACGGGTACAGGGGGCGTTGGACTATTCAAGCAGACAGGCGGAACAGTAACGACAAATCAAGAGATACGATTAGGGAAATGGGAAGGAAACGGGACATACGAGATTTCAGGTGGACAGCTTACATCTTGTATAATAATGGGATATGAAGAACAGGGACATCAATCGACGGGAACATTCAAGGTTATAGGTGATGATGCTAATATAAATTTTGGCTTTTATCGTCAGTATGCAGGAGGAACACTAATTACGCAGTTCGATGCGGACGGAATAAGCCAAATCATGAATGGCGGAAATACGTATCTAGATGGAACGTGGGAGATATCCGACCCCGACGATGTTGCACCTTTAGGTCGATTTACGATTATGGAAACGAATATTACCGGTACGTTTGCGAACGTAATTTTGCCTAACAGTACCGATTGGAGCTGGGGCATCGACGAAGACGCAACGGGTGCGGGATATGATGTTTTATGGGTCGAACATGTTCCGGAGCCGCCTACTCTTGCCTTTTTGCTAATAACGACAGTTTTGATGTGGCGCAAGAAAAAGCGCTCATAAAACATTTTCTCCGCATTATTGACTTTGAAAAAATTTCATGTTAACATTGTGTGGATTAAATATATTTTAATTTATAATTTATTTATGTATTTGTGGCTGAAGTCGGGCGGTTAGCTCAGGTGGCTAGAGCGCTTCCTTGACGTGGAAGAGGTCACAGGTTCGAGTCCTGTACCGCCCATTCGTTTAAACGGTTTCTAACGAGTTAATTCATGTTGAGTAGCTAAAAGCGTATTCAAGAAAAAATTCACTCGAGAGGAAGGGCAATTAATATTATCGAGAGGGGACTCAATTCGGCCAACGGCTATACTCAAGCGGAATTTGCATTGCCAATTGAAGCGAAATCGGAAATTTTGGGATAGGGGGCACATAAAAACTCATCTGTTCGAAAAGAGAAATTCCTTCGACGCGGTTATATTTCCTACAGAAGTTGTGACCGACGGAATTTACTTGCGTTAGCGATTTCATTGCGTTTGGCGTAATAGACGTGATGGAAGAAAAAGGAAGATTATTTGTATCTATATTTACTTAAAAAGCTTGTTGCGGAAGGAGCGTTTGTTAAAATTACAAAAAAATACATTTGCGAATTATCACAGAGTTATCGATAGGCAGATAAACTTAGCAATGCGAACGCATAATCCGGAAATGCTGGAAAAGCGCGTGTACAGTCGGCAGAAAAAAATCTTCAGCTACAATCACTTATAAGAAAAAGGAAAGTGAAACATTGATTTAATGAAAAATAGGAATTTGTTAATATCGGGTTACGTGATTTTTTACAGTTTTGATTTTAGGGAGTTTTGTTATGATTAAGAGGTTTTTAATTGGGCTTGTGTTAATCGGCTTTGTTGTTTCGTGTGAAGCGGAGCGAAATTGGTATTACAGAAAAGAACGTACTCTTTCGGGAGGCAGACGATTGGCAAAGCTCAAAGCTGAGCATACGTTTAAGTTTGTCGTAATCGGAGATACACGAACGGGAATTAAGCATTTTCGGAAACAGATAGATGAAATCAATTTGATTGACCCTGATTTTGTGATAGATGTCGGCGATATGATTCCGGGGTATGCGAACGAAGAATCGAAGATAGAAGCTATGTGGGATGAATTTGATAAAATCGTATCGCGATTCAAAGTTCCTCTTATTATGGTTCCGGGCAATCACGATATATGGAATTTAACATCTCGTAAAATTTATCGGAAACGTTACGGAAAGACATATTTTTCGTTTAGCCATAAGGGGGTTCACTTTGTTGTTTTGGATAGCGAGATGCCGGATAGCGAGGGTAAAACAATCAATCGCATTTCGGATGAACAAATAAAGTGGCTTGCAAAAGATTTGTCGGACAATGCAAATGCCCGTGCGAAATTTGTTTTCTTGCATAAACCCTTATGGCAAGATCGCCATGTTGCGAAAGGGGCAAGTGAACATTGGCTTAGAAAAGTTCATCCTCTTCTCGTAAAGTACGGGGTATCAGCGGTTTTTGCCGGTCATATTCACAGATATGTCAAATGTCCGACTATCGACGGAGTGCATTATTATATTACCGGAGGAGGAGGTGCGGAATTGAGATGTAAGCCGGAAGAAGGGGGATTTTATCATTATTGTTTGGTTACAGTGAGAGACAAGAACTGGAAAATGGCTGTTATCAAGTCCGGGTGTATTTTTTCCGACGAGATTGTTAAGACTCCTGCAAGGATGCTAATCGGAACAAAAATAACTTCAGCTAAGATATCAGCTGAGAAAACAGCAGTGCCTGTTGTGCTGACTTTATCGAATCTCTCTTATAATAAGAAAATAGAAGTTTCGGTTCTTGCGGACAACAGTTCTAATCCGCATTATAAGGTAACGGTTTTGCAGAAGGAATTCGAAATAGGCCCGAGAGTAGAATATAAGCTTCGAATCAATCTTGTTCTCGATGATATGAAATATCTGTTTCCCGTAGCTAAGGTTGTTGTCGGAATAAAGGGGCTCGGCAAGAAAGAAATGAAAATGTCGGTTCCGATTCCCGTTGTAGCTCGTAAGTGTGTCTGTCGTAAATTCAACGAAAAAATAACAGTTGACGGTAATCCGAATGATGTCGGGTGGAAAAGCGGGCAAGTATTGTCGGAATTTTGGACGCCTCAAGCTAGCAGAAAAGCGAAGTTTCCGACGGAAGTTCGTATAGGGTATGACGATACTAATTTTTATCTGCTATTTGTTTGTCATGAGCCTAATATGTCCGGCATCGTAGCTCAAGCTGTTAAACACGATGGCAAGGTTTGGAAAGATGATTCCGTTGAGATATTTTTAGATACGAATTTAGACCGTAAAGATTATTATCATATTATTGTCAACGCCAAAGGCATAAGCTATGACGGAATCGGGGAAAGCTCGAGTTGGAACGGTAGATACGATGTGAAAACGTCGTGTGGGAAGAACAAATGGATAGCGGAGTTTGCTATTCCTTGGAAAACAATCGGACTGGCAAGTCCGCCGAAATCCGGAACGAAGATAGGGCTTGAATTAACACGAAATCGCGTACAAAATCCCTCCGAACTTACGCAATGGTCTCCGACGTTTGACGGAAATCATGTTCCGGAGCAATTCGGAGAGTTAATAATTAAATGATTTAATTTTTCAGCTAAGATTTACATTCTGCACAATATATTGTACTCGCTGTGTTAATAAATTTATCCGACATTTATGTGTATTCTAAAATACATTCTTCGAAATTCCGAAGGTTTCATGTCAAAATGCTTTCGGAATATTCTTCTAAAATATCCCGGGTCATTAAATCCGGCTGAAAGTGCAACTTGATTGATATTCAAATTGCTCTCTCGTAACAATTTTTTAGCTTCTCTCATACGTCGATTTATCAAATAATTGCTTATGCTTCGTCTATATACCTGTTTAAAAATTCTGCCGAGATAATCGCTATTTAAGTCAAGTTTTTCTGCTATCGAGCGAGTAGAAAGATAGGGACGATGAAATTCGCTATCGATTATTTTCTTTGCGTTGTTTGCCAGCTGTTCGATAGATTTTGTAATAGGCTTATCGTTTGAGTGAAAAGCCAATTCTATTAACATCTGCGCTATCAACAAATCGCTTTCCATTTGGCAGGAAAATCCCTGTTCTTGTCGATGTAAAAACTGGCAAAACAACTCTATCATTCGATTTGGATAATGAAAGTGTGATAGCTGATGGATTAAATAATATCCGTCTTTGTCGC
>CAZKNI010000414.1:0-3347 GCA_964554055.1 uncultured Phycisphaerae bacterium
TCTGCAAATCCGTTAGATCATGTTGTAGCTCACAGGCTATTTCAGATAGGCCCTGTGATTGTAACAAATCATATGCTTATGCTGATATTGTCAGCTGCTATTTTAATGATAGGTTTGCCGTTGCTGTTTAGGCGTCCTTCACTTGTTCCGAATAAATTGCAGAATGCAATAGAGTCGATTTGTATGTATTTTGATGAAATAGCTCGTCCTATGCTCAAGGAACATACGGACAAATATATAAAATATATATGGACAACGTTCTTTTTTATCATTACTTGCAATCTGCTTGGGTTGTTGCCCTTAGCACAAATTATATATTTGTTAAGTTTTGGAAAATTAAAACACATCGGAGGGACAGCTACGGGAAATATTTATGTTACGGGGGCGTTGGCTGTTTTAGCGTATTTTATTGTTAATGTTTCTGGAATATGGAATAATATAAAGCATGAACGCCAAAAAGGAAGAAATTGGATAATATCAGCTATTGTAGGTTTTTTTGCATACTGGTATAAGCTTGTTCCTCATATCGAAGGAAAACTCGGAATTGTCTTGTTTCCGATGTTATTTTTAATAGAATTTGCCGGCTTAATAATCAAAGCAGGTGCACTTGCTATTCGATTATTTGCTAATATGCTTGGCGGGCATACAGTATTGGCTGTTTTCCTGTTTTTTATTTCTCTTTGCCATACATGGATATCGGCATTGTTAATATCGGGAATGTCGTCCGTAACGAGTGTTGCATTTATGTGTTTAGAGCTGTTTGTAGCGTTTCTTCAGGCATATATATTTACGATGCTTGTAATAATTTTTATTAGTCAAGCGATATATCAGGAGCATTAAAATTTTGGTATTTATTTTAATTTTTGTTTTGTTAGATTAACAAAATTTTCAACAATTGATTTTGTGGAGGCTCAGTAATGAACAAAGGTAACGTAGCAATTGCATTAATGGTAATTTTGGTGTATCTCGGCATGGGAACAGTAGCGTTAGCGGCAGATGATAGCGGAACGGACGCTCAGCATGCGGGAACGGTTTTGCTTACAAATGCCGGTGCAGGTAAAATAGGCGGAACAATAGGAGCAGGTCTAGCGGCAATTGGCGCCGGTATAGGAATCGGTCGGGTTGGAGCAGGCGCTTGCGAAGGTTTGGCTCGTCAGCCTGAAGTTGGCGGAAGGATATTTACGTCGATGATTATAACAGCTGCGATGATTGAAGGTGTTGCCCTGTTTGCTATTGTTGTCGGGATATTGGCTTCGTTGTAAACACAGGCGCGATAGAGTTGAAATAGAGTTTATTTTTGGAGTATTGCGATGATCAGCAATATGCGTTGGCTGATGTTGATTGGATTGTTTGCAAATATCGGATTTGCAGCTGAGCAGGCTGGAGAAAAGGTTTCTCCTTTTTCCGGTGACCTTGCGACGTCGATTGTAACGCTTATTACATTTGGCTTGCTGTTGATTGTTCTCGGGAAATATGCGTGGAAGCCAATGATGGAAGCTATAATGACTCGTGAGTCTCAGATTCGAAATGATTTGCAGAAAGCTCAAGACGAAAAGAAGCATGCAGATGAGTTACTTGAAGAATATCAACAGCTTTTAGAAGCGGCGCAAGCGGAAGTTGAACAAATGATGAAGGAAGCATCCGTTAAAGCAGAAGAGATTAGAAAAGAAATTATAGCAGAGGCTCAAAAGCAGGCTAAAGAAACGATTGTGCAAGCTAAAGAGGCGATAGAACAAGCGCAGACAGAAGCAGTAAGGGAGCTTTATGCAAAATCGGCTGACATTGCAGTTGAACTTACTTCAAAAATTCTTCAGCGAGAAGTTAATAGCGAAGATCATCGGGTCTTGATACAAAACGGTTTGCAGGAGCTTGCCAAGAATTAGAGCTGGGATAATGAATCATGGGAAAAATTAGATTATATGAGTGTAACGATTGAAAATAGATAAAAGGCAAAGATGTTTTTTCATATTGATTAAAGAAGTGCAATGAACAAAAAAAATATAATTGGGCATAGACGAGTAGCTAATTCGTATGCACAAGCGCTTTATGAAGTGGCTCAACAGCGTGAGCAGGTTTATATTATAAAAGAAGAACTTGATATGTTGTGTGAGCTTTTGCGTAAAGAGCCCGATTTGATGACAATTTTTACAGCTCCTTCAATTAGCATTCAACAGTGTAAATTGTTTGTAAATCAGATTTCGGAAGGCTTAAATCCTACAATAGTTGCCTTTCTTGACGTTCTTAATCGTAGAAGGCGTTTGTGGATGATACCGGAAATTAATGAAGTTTTTTGTGAAATTGATGATGAGCGTAATAACAGATTGCAAACGACATTTTATGCTGTTGAAGAAGTGGATAAATTTCTCAAGGAAGAAATCGAGACGATATTGCAAAATTTCTTCGGAAAAGAATTGATAATAGAACATAAAATAGCTCCTGAGATATTAGGAGGATTTGTAGTTCGTGCGGGCGATTTGATGATAGATGCGTCGGTGCGTAGCCGACTGCAAGAAATAAAATCCGATTTATTGAGGCGAGGCAAAGATGAAATTCAGAGTGGACGAAATTTCGTCGGTGATTAAACGGGAAATAGAACGCTATCACGACAAGATTGATTTACGCAACGTTGGAGAAGTTCTGGAAGTTGGCGACGGTATTGCCAGAGAGTATGGCCTTTCCGAAGCAATGGCAGGCGAGATGGTCGAATTTGATTCCGGAGTTTTCGGACAGGTGTTCAATCTTGAAGAAGATAATGTCGGGATTGTTATTCTTGGCGATTATCGAAGTATCGAAGAAGGCGATACCGTCAAATGTACGGGACAGTTGCTTAGCGTTCCTGTCGGAAAAGAGTTGATAGGTAGAGTTGTTAATCCTCTTGGTGAGCCTCTTGACGGAGGTCCTGCAATTTCAGCAACTCTTCGCCGTCCGGTAGAGACTCCAGCTCCCGGAATTGCGGAACGTCAGCCTGTTACCGAGCCTCTGCAGACAGGAATCAAAGCGATAGATTCGATGATTCCTATCGGTCGCGGTCAGCGGGAATTGATTATCGGTGATAGGAAAACAGGTAAAACAGCGATAGCTATCGATACGATTATAAATCAAAAAGGCCAGGACGTTATTTGTGTATATGTTGCTGTCGGCCAGAAAGAATCGACGGTGGCGGGTGTTGTTGATACGCTTCGTAAACACGGAGCGATGGATTATACGATTGTAATGGTTGCAGGAGCAGCAGATCCTGCTCCGTTGCAATATATCGCGCCGTATGCCGGGTGTGCTATGGCGGAGTATTTTATGTATGAGCATGGGAAAGCTACTCTTTGTGTGTATGACGATTTAACAAAACAAGC
>CAZKNI010000415.1:0-10698 GCA_964554055.1 uncultured Phycisphaerae bacterium
GGAAAATGTTTAATCCTACAGGACACGGAAACGCGGATATCATATTACACCGTCAAGCGGGAAAAAATAAACAATGGCAACGGAAAATCACTCTCAACTTAACAAAAGCAAATGGCTGTTATGAAAAATTCAAATATCCGATTCATAATCTCAGCGGCATAATGTATGTGGAAAACAATACATTATATCTACGAAATCTCAAAGGCTATGACCAAAACGCAAGCCTTAATATCAACGGAATTATTCAACATATAAACACAAATAAGCCTCTTATAAAAATCAATATATCCGCTGAAAATGTACCCATTGATAAAACCCTTATCGACGCTCTTCCTATACAAGCGGGAAATCTCATTCGTAATTGCCAACTTAAAGGAATAACCGATTTTACCGGCAAATTATTTTCGACTGACAACAATAAATCCGATACAAAATCTTCACTCAAATATCAATTTAACTGTAAACTCAGAAATATCCAAATCTGCTATAAAGATTTTCCTTACCCGATAAAAAATCTCGACGGCACTCTGACAATTACGCCTCGAAAAGTTATTATCAACGGCGTATTTGCCAAAAAAGGAAATCAACGATTGCGAGCAAAAGGCAAACTCATTTTAGGAAAGAAAAATCAACAAATATCAATAATAATACTCGCTGATAATATCCCAATTGACAGCCAACTCTACAAAGCCTTGAACCCTTCACAAAAGAAAATATGGAATGCAATCAAACCGTCCGGAAAAATTCAAATGCATGCTGAACTCAAACGCACGACAGGTCAGCCATGGCATTGGAAAATCCTCGTCAAGCCTAAAAATTGCCAAATCAAATATAATCTGTTTCCGGAAATATCGAATCTAAAAGGTGAAATAGAGTTTTGTCCGGACATCGTCATCTTTAAACAAATTTCCGGATTTATAGGCAAATATCCCGTTATGATTACCGGAAAACTAAAATCGGAAAAAAACAACTTACATTCAACTCTTAAGCTAACAATCGAACAAATGCCAATTACACAAAAATTCCTTTCTCTCTTCGACAATAGCGATATAACCGAAAAACTCAACTGGTCGCAAGGCGGGACTTTAAAATGCCATTTTGACAAATTGATTATCGAGCAACTTGCAGATGGCTCGCAACACTGGATAATGAACGGAAATTTCGCATTCAAAAACGCTGTAATTAAAGCATTTGCATCGCAACCGATTGATTGCAAATTTAACGGACATATCGAATGGCAACAGCAAAAAAATAATTTCGCAATCAAAGGAAATTTATCTCTAAACAAATTTGACTGGAGCGACAGAATAATAAAAAATATCAAATGCTCAATAGACAAACAGCTTAACAATACAATATTGCATATCCAAAATATCAGGGGACAATTCGGAAACGGAGACATCTCGGGATTAGCTGAACTCAAAATTTCCAAGAAGCAAATTGATTACGGAATCCAACTTACATTAAATAATATCGATGCGGAACAAGCTTTTAATGTTCAAAAAAACAATAAACACTCGATAAACGGAAAAATGAGAGGACAAATATATCTGTTAGGCACAACAGGACAAAAACATCTTAAACGCGGAGGAGGCACTCTCGAAATAACCGGCGCACAAGTATTGAAATTACCTTTAATGAAAAAAGTATATCAAAGCATAAACCAAAATCCCCCTAATTTAGCAAGTTTTCATAATGTAATTTTACAATTTACCGTTGAGAAATATATATTAAAACTGCAACGTATTACCTTAACCGGTCCTACATTATCCTTGATAGGCAATGGCAGAATAAATCTCTCGAATAATAGACTTAAGCTCTACTTAATATCGACGCCACCGGAAACATTTAACAAATTTCCCTTGTTAAAAGAACTCATTCAAGGTGCATCAAGCCAATTAACGGAAATTGAGGTTCACGGCACATTAGATAAACCTATAATCAATGCAAAACCCTTAAAAAATATTTCCGATACATTAAAAGCATTTTCTCAGGGCCAATAAATCAACTTTTTATCCAAAGATAAAAACCCTTAAAAGATACTTGATGTATTCACGCCCCTAAAATTGCAAATCTATTTTTGCGGAATAAACACAGGCTTTTTGCCTCGTTGCTGAATAATATGCACAAGCCAATGTTTATCATCACGCTCGGGATAATCTTCACGATAATGTACACCGCGAGACTCTTCACGCCTATACGCTGCTGAAGCCATTACGATAGAAACCGTTAACATATTTTGAATTTCCCAGCCAGCGGGATAATTGAAAGCGCCACCAAATACATATCTGCCCCACATATTTATCGTATTGATTGCTTCTTCAAGATGTACAGCGTCTCTCTTAATGCCTACATGACGCCACATAAGCGAACGCAAGCTGATACACATATCCTGAACATCAAGCGATGTAGGCCCCGCTGGCAAATGTTCCGAAAAAGAAATCGGTATACGCTCTATGGGATGCAAATTCTGATGAACATATTCCCCTGCCATGCGACCCGCAATAGCTCCAAATACGAGACCTTCAAGCAAACTGTTTGATGCCAAACGATTTGCGCCATGCAACCCCGTACAAGCAACTTCGCCACAAGCATATAAACGCTCGACACTCGTCCGAGAGTTCAAATCCACTTTCACTCCGCCCACCAAATAATGAGCGCTAGGACGTACAGGAATCAAATCACGGCTTACATCAATCCCAAATGTTCTGCAATGCTCTGTTATTTGAGGAAAACGTTCAGCAAAATTCGATATATCTCTTGCATCGAGATATACATATCGCGAACGTGTCTTATGTAAATGCTGCATTATGGCACGAGAAACAACATCACGAGGCGCAAGCTCAGCGTCGGGATGATAATCAGGCATAAAGCGATTTCCGTTCTTATCTATAAGTTTAGCACCTTCACCCCTGACAGCTTCCGAAATAAGTGCACGAGACGAACCGGCAACATAAAGCGTTGTCGGATGAAACTGCATCATTTCCATATCTTGTAAATTAGCGCCCGCACGCCAAGCAAGTGCAATCCCGTCACCCGTTGCAACCGAAGGATTTGTCGTCTCTTGATAAACTCTTCCGCACCCCCCGCACGCTAAAATCGTTTGTCTCGAACGAACGACATACAAACCTATCGACTCGCTATATGCCAATGCCCCAAGACAACGATTTTCTTCGGTAAGCAAATCTATGACAAAATTATTCTCTTCTATTCGTATATTTCTGTACTCTTCGATTTTGTTTAGCAGTGTACGAGCTATTTCTTTACCCGTTGCATCACCGTAAGAATGTATCACGCGAGAAGCAGAATGACCTGCTTCCCTGCCAAGGTCAAGCTCGCCTCCGGTAGAATCGAAATGAGCGCCCCATTCTATCAACTCTTGCACACGAACAGGCCCCTCCGTAACAACCTTTTTGACTGCTTCCTTATCGTTCAATCCGCACCCGACCTTAAGCGTATCCGATATATGCAAATCTAAATTATCCTGTTCATGAGCTTTAAGGACAACAGCAACGCCTCCTTGAGCTTGCGCCGTATTGGAATCATAAATTCGTCTTTTCGTTAATATTAATACGCTTCCGAATCGACCGGCTTCAATAGCTGAACGCAAACCTGCAATACCCGAACCTATTACGAGGCAATCAACAAAAATTTGAGGAAGACTCTGACTGTTGAAGTCTATCAAATATCTTTTCGTATTATATACATCAGCTTGCATCGGGATTACCCGCATTATCTCTATTTTACCGTTGTCATTATAGACGCACCGGGAGCACGAATTTCTCCTGTCTGCCTATCCCAAACAATTAACGGGCCGCTATACGTCGTAACATTATCTCCCCCTTCATCATATAAATAAGCGGGATTATTATCAAAACCCTCAATTACAATTATATTTTCAGACCTATCATACATAAGACGATTAGCTATAACGGAACGAGGCGGATCATTGAGATGCACCGAACCCGTCGCTATCACTTTTTTAAGCTCAGCTGCTCCCGCATTAACATTATTCGATACGCCAAATGCTCCTCGCAAAAACTCAACTTTTAAATTTTCACATGTCAACGTCGATTTATGAACTTTAGCCTCAAGATTTGACGATGTTTTGCCCAGCTCTTGTGCCAAAACTCCAGGACCTGCAACATGAATCATCTTTATCGCTCCGTCGAAAATCGCTATTCGTCTGTCAAGTAAATACAACAATCCTGTCTGCCACGTAAATACCGTCTGTGACGGTCCCGAGCTTTTAATATCGGCGCCAAATGGGTTTTTCAACATCGCGCCCGTACTTATATTATTCATCGACTTGCCACGGTTCGGCAAACGATAATCTTCAATTACAAGATTTCCGTTTCCCGGAACGTTTAGCCTTCTCGACTTAAAATCAACAGTAAGCTCACGCCCTTTCAAGGTTGTTCTGCTTACAAGTCTTCCTGCTTCTCTATCGACATTCTGCACCGTTATCATACGTCCCTTTGCGGGTACAGCACGAATATATACGGGACGTTTCCTCGTTATTGGCAATCTCAATGTAGGAGATTTTTCACGAGTCTTGCCGCCTATAAGCTGCGAAAATATCCAAAATCGTTCTCTTCCTTTATTCTTAGAACTCGCTGTTTTTGTTTGAGCAATAAGATTCTCAAAATAAATCGTCAACTTATCCGAATATAGAGTGCTTCGTTTGCTCGTTACTCTTGTGTCACCCACAAAAATTCCTTGATTGATTTTTCCTCCGGTAAGCCGCATAAAGCCTGACCAATAAACCGCTATCGGAACGGGCTTACTCAATTTCGAGCCGTCTATATCCTCTCTATTCACAAACTGTAATTCGCCGGGCGCGGGTATATCAACTTGTTCGGTTTCCAAATTTAACGTAATTTGTGGCCCCGACAGATAAAAATCCTGCAAAACCGCTCTCGCCCATTTATTTACAGTTCCTTCAAGGTAACAAAATCTGAGTGTACTTTTTTCATCGATTTTTGCTTCGAGTTTTTCACAGTCTATCTTTACAGGCTGAGCTGGATCACGAACTGAAACATTACCGGTTGCATGCACTTCTCGTAAAATAATTCTCGTTTTAAATTTCTTTTTAGTTTGCCCGTTCGCCAATGTTTTACGAACTTCAAACCGTTGATCTTCCATCACAGCTTCCAGATATCCCGCTTTTATAATTCTCCGTTTTTCTATAGCTTTAACATTACCTTTAGCTTTTGCAAATTTAGGAATTCGTCCGAAATTCCCGTCCTCGAATTTTACATTCAGAATGTCACATGCAATGCTCTGTTGATTCGACTTAAGCAGAACCTTGCCCGTTGCAAACAGAGTTTCTATTTGTTCCGATGACTTTTTACTCGCTGGATTGGGCGACTCAAATGTCAGCTTTATAAAATTGCCTGACATACTCTCGCCCAATCGCGTCATTTTCACTTGACCGCTAAATTCAGCTGACTTGAGATATTGTTTGAGTTTCTTCCCCCCTACATCCAGCTTTTCATATTGTCCGAAATGCAAAATAAACCCTTGTTTCCACAATACACGCATTTTCCCTCCGCTGCGAGACATACCGGTAAAATTCATCATCTTTAACGCTACTTGTTTTGCCGGTTGAGTCGAAACATTCTTTCCGTAAGCCTTCGACGATACAAGTGTCTCCTGCTGCATAAATCCGGGGCCCGTCCCTTTCGCCATATTCGCCCTTCTATCATAAAACAGCCTAACAACAACAATCTTACGATTTGAGCCTTGAGTAAGCATCACAGGTTCAACGGTTGTCCCTTCAAGCCAAAGCTGCTTTGTTTCCTCGTAATATTTAAGCTTTTTACATCGTGCCTTACCCTGACCCACTTGATTTATCTTTATAGGCTGACCGTAAGCAATTATATGAAAACGTCTGCGAGGCGAATAAGGCAACTTGACAGGCTTCATTTCGAGAGGCCCTTTCCAAAAAATCTCAAGACGCTTTCCCGTCTGCTTCTTCCGAGCAGAAGGCTGACTCTGACTCGCAGGCTTTGTCGATAAAGTTTTATTGTTCTTTTTAGATTGCTCCGAGCTTCTTGGCAAATCAAAAACAACTTTGAGTTTGCTACATCTCATCGTACCGGTCAATTTAACTTGATTATACTGATATATTTCAACATCACTTGTAAACGTCAATTCATACGTTCTCGACCGGCGATGAGGCTGAGTTGCTTTTTGGCTCGTAACAGCTCGCGTCGTAGCAATCGGCCTCGATGATAAGTTCAGACGAGATGAAGATTGCAACGCTGACTTTCTCCGTTTTTCTCCGTGTTTCGTAAATTCCAATTGCTGTGAAATAGGCACAGCGGGCTGATATATATTTGTACCCGCTCCTTTGAACATACGATAGCCTGAAAAAAACTCCTTTTGCTTAATTTGTTTTTCTCCCCCCGGCACTTCAACCTGAATAATATTTGCGCCTCGATAAAGTGTTAATTTATCCCCTCGCTCGATTTTCAACAAATCTATTTGATTCGTAACTTCGTTCCAAGTAATGCTCAATCCCCTGCCAATCATATCAGCGTCATACGATTCAACTTTTATCGCACTTTTACTCTCAATCCTATTAAGCTCCAAATTAAATTGAACTTCATCGAGCCAAATATGTATAACATCTTCAGGCCTAAGCTCGGGAGCGCTTCGATTAGGATTCGTACCCCTATCAATAAAAATATGCACCCTTCCCTTCAAATACCCCTTTGTCGGATCAAGTCGCGTTCCTCGACTTTTTCTCGTCTCAATCCATCCACTCTCAGCTGAGACATTTATAATCTGCCCTCGCTTGAGAAAAACCCGCATTTCCGGATTCGTTAATTCAAACGCCCCCGGCTTTCCGGCAGGCTTCCAATGATCCGCACGAAATTGATATAACAAACGATTATTCGAATATCGTTCGAAATACGCTTTTTCCCCGGGACTCGAAAGAACAACCTCTTCGGGCTGTAAAAAATTACCGGGCTTTTTGACATCACGTTTTGTCAGAGTGCGAGGCTTTGTCGTAGGCTTAGGGGGCGGAGTAAGCTCCTCCAAAACTTCAGGAGGCGGAGCAAATATCGTTATATATAGAAAATAAAACGCTATTATAATCGCCAGCGTAACACACGCCAGCAACATTCGTCTAATCCACATTATTTATCTCCCGTAAGTCCTATTGTCTGATTAACATATCCCGATATTAAGCTCTCCCATTTACCCTGCGCACGCAAAAGTAATTCTACAATTTCACGAACAGCACCCGACCCTCCGCTATTTCGCGTTATATAAGCGGCACAAGCTTTAACTTCTTTCACGGCATTAGCAACTGCAACAGGAAATCCGCAATTCACTAAAAGAGGAATATCAGGCAAGTCATCTCCCACACAACACACCTTATCAGGTGCAATCCCTGTTTGCTTGAGACAATCACGATATGCTTCGATTTTGCGCAATGCACGCTGATACACAAAATCTATATCCAACATCTCCGCACGTAAAGCAACTACTTTCGACTCTCTACCGGTAATAATTGCGACCTTTCCGCCGGAACGACGCCAATATTTTATACCCGCACCGTCCTGAACGTTAAAATGATAGCTAAGTTTGCCATCTTCGTCGATAATAACATCACCTGCTGTCATTACTCCGTCAACATCGAGAACAAGCAATTCTATATTTGCCGGATTTGTTGTAAATGGCATTTTGTTTATGACACTCCAAAATATAATAAATATTAGATTTTATCGGCCATTCATCATACCGTCAAGAACAAGAATTTGACAGCTATGTTCACGGGCAAAAATCTATTTAAATATAAATATTTTTTTGCTATATTATATTATGTAGGATAATTGTAGGCCCTTTAATTTAATAGGGAGAGACAATATGAATCGCTCTTCACTTCTACAAAAACATAAAGGTATAATCTTTGTCTTTTCAGTAACTTTATTTTTCTTAGCAATAATTATTCTTCCGGGCTGCGGAGGCAATGGCGGAATCCTCCCACCGGACAACAACTCCAGCGACAACTCAACAAATAACAATAACGGTAACACGGATAACAATAATGAAAACGATAACAACGGCACAGGCAGCTCAAATATAGAAATTTCTAAACAAGTTAAAGTCATTCCGGATAACGCCGATACGGGAATTTCAATTACCGATAATAATAAAGTGGAACTCACAGGCTCGGATATACCCGAAATTCATCCCGGAAACATTATTGTCTCAGCCAAAAATGGCGGAATACTTTTACGCGTTAAAAAAGTAACAAGCCAAGATGGAAAATTCGTTGTCGAAACCGCGCCAGCTGCTTTGACAGATGTAATCAAAAACGGAAGAGTTACAATTCAACAAAACTTCAAAATGTCAGACGGAAAAATAAACGAACAGCCAGCTGCAAAATCTCCAGCTGCAAAACTTGCTTTCGAAAACGGAGCTTTAGTATTTTCCGGACAAAAACTTGATTTGGGAGACAAAGCTTCGATAGAAATAACAGATGGCAGCTTTAAATTTGACCCGTCTTTCGATTTTGTTCTTGATGTCGAAGATCACTCTGTAAAAGAATTTAAATGTTCCGCAACCGGAGCGATAAATATAAATCTTGACGCTGAAGTTGAACTCAAAGCTATCACAGATTATTTTGAAAAGGACATTACACTTGCCGAAATTACGTTTCCGGAACCGGCAGGAGTTATCGTCGTAGGAGGAGTCCCCGTTGTATATGATTTCTTCGTAAAATTAAAATTAGGAGCGGGAATTAGCTGCGGAAATATCGGAACGGTCGAAGCGGGATACGATTTATCTACAAATCTAACTGTCGGCGCACAATACGCTGAACACAAATGGAATCCAATCGCCGATTTCGGATTCGATTTAAATCCGCATCTTCCCGAGATAACTTTACACCCCGTATCCGCTGAAGTGTACGCAAAACCTGAATTCGGAATGAGATTTTACAAAATCGTTGGACCGTCAATATCGTACAAGGATTATTTTAAATTATGTGGCGATTATCGATACGAACATCTCGGCGCAGAACTGCGAAAAGGTGTAAAAGTCGATTTAAATTTTGTATTTGAAATCGTTGACCCTATAAAATTTGAATACACACACAATCTTCTGCATAAAAGTGCCGTCTTGTTGGCAAGACTCGCTTTTGACAAAGAACCTGCAAATTTGGGCGATATAAGTTGGGAGCCTGACGGAATAAGCGGAACAAATTTCTATTGGGCAATGCAAGACGATGCCTATAAAAAAGTAACGGTAACGGGACAAGCAAATAGCGGATATGAAACAGGCGGATTTACAATTCAGAATTTGTGCAATGCAAATAGAAGTTCCGCTAAAAGAGGCAATAGAATTGAAGAGGAAATAAACGCTTCAAAACTGATAACAGCACATTTCGTGCCCGAAGGGCAAGGAAATAACTGGGACGGTTCGGGAGCAACAAATCAAGTTGGCCCCATTAAAATCAATATCGAAATCTTTCCGGCAGGAGCTGCGGACGTAATTTTGTTTCCCTCAAAAACAGGATATTTCAAAGATGAAAAAATCCTCGCGCAGGTAAAGCCACATAACGGTTTTGTTTTTCATCATTGGGAAGGAAACGCTCTTCAACATCGCTCTTACAACTTGATAACAAAATTCAGCGTTCCAAATTATAATTGCACGCTTAGAGCTGTCTTAGCTTCGGACCCGCCAAGAGTCCTAAAAGTTCCTTCCGAATATGCTACGATACAAGATGCCATAAACGCTGCTACTTACAATGACATTATTGAACTTGCTTCGGGAACATACAGCGGAAACGGAAATCGAGATTTGAATTTCGATGATAAAGACTTGACAATTCGAGGGCAAAGCTGCGATAACACAATTATAAATCTTGGCGGAACCGCTGGCGACTCACACAGACTCGCAATCTTAAATGTCAACGAGAACGAAAAAGGGCCAAATACAATTAGGCTCGAAAAAATCAAAATCATCAACGGGTACGCTGATTTCGGAGGAGTTTTAGCAATGAGCAGCTCACATCTCAGCGGCTGGGCTAAGACTTCTTTGGAAATTTCAAATTGTTGTTTTGAAAATTGTCGTGCTACAAGAGCGGGAGGAGTTATATGGATTAATTCCGTTGACGACCCGGGCATAAACGTTAACATCGCCAATACGAGTTTCAAAAATTGTAGCGATGCTATTTATCTCTATCAGACAAACAGGCAAAACTTTTTCGTAACACTCGAACAATGTAACTTTGAAAATAACGAAATCGCAATTGATATTCCCTATATCCTTAAGCCATTCGGTATTACGATTACAAATTCCACATTTGCCAACAATAACGGTGCTTGTAAATTTGGCAGCATAGGAGAAGGGTTATCTATTGAAAATTGTACATTTACAAGCAATCATTCAGAACAGCTTAATTATCCTTCCGCGATAATATATGACGGTGAAGACGCTGATACATACGCACGCATATCACAGTGCACTTTTAACGGCAACAGTGCCAAAAATGGAGGAGCTGTAAAAATATCGGGAAAGGTTGATTTCACAAATTGCACCTTCGATGGGAATTCCGCTACCGAAAGTGACGGAGGAGCTGTTTTTATAAAAGCAGGGTGCATCATGCAGCAATGTACATTCACAAATAATCAAGCACACGGTCATGGCGGCGCAGCACACGTCGAGGAAAATTCCGCT
>CAZKNI010000416.1:0-4983 GCA_964554055.1 uncultured Phycisphaerae bacterium
ATTTATCGAATGTTCACTTGGCAGGAGTTTGTAGATGTGTATTCTTCGGTGAGCAACGGTGATGCGTTGATAAATCCGTTTCACTTCAAAGGAGCGAGCGAGTTTAATATTTGGTTTTTTTTGATAGGATATTTCTTTTCGTTTTATCTTGTTGTCGCATGGTCTCCTGCGACGATGCAAATAGCATCAACGCGTGATGCGCACGAAGCAAAGATGATGAAAGTGATGAGCCTGTTTAAAGGATTGGGGCTGGGATTGGGTTTGATACTCTTGCCGTTGGCAGCTTTTGTTTTGATGCATCATCCGAACTTTTCATCACAGGCACATCAGGTAAATCAGGCAATTTCGCATATATCCAACGAACAGGTGCGAAGTCAGATGATAATACCCGCAGCTGCTAGGCATATATTGCCGGTAGGGATGATAGGGGCATTTGCAGCTGTCGTTTTGTTCGCATTTATCAGTACGCACGATACGTATCTGCTTGCGTGGGGAAGCATATTGATTCAGGATGTAATCGTTCCGCTGAGAGGTAAGCCTCTATCGCCAAAGGCACATCTTTGGGCATTGAGATTGTCGGTGCTGTTTGTTGCGATATTCATAATTGTTTTTAGTATGTTGTTTAAACAGTCGGATAATATTCATATGTTTCAAGCGATAACAGGTGCGATATATACGAGCGGAGCAGGTGTTGTAATTTTAAGTGCGTTATATTGGCGTAGAGGAACAAGCAAAGGTGCATGGGCAGCGTTTATCGTCGGCGGCATTTTCTCAATAGCATATCTCGTATGTAAAACCGTGATAGAGGGATTTCCCGTTAACGGTACAATAGCAGCTTTTTTTACGTCGATGGCTGCTATAATTGCATTCGTGATTGTTTCTCTTATGGATAAAGCTCCGAAGTTTGATTTGGATGCGATGCTCAATCGGAAAAAGAAACCTGAAAAAGCTGATGCGGGATTGTTGAAGGGGATTAGGGAAATGCCATTTTCGGATAAGGTAATTTATGTGTTGTTGTTCGGATATGCGTTTGTTGCGCTGACGTGTTTCGCGATTGTTACGATATATAATGTGTATTACGGAATGACAGTTGAAAGCTGGCTTTCTTGGTGGCATGTGTATATCTGGATAATGTTTGTTTGCGGTGTGTTGATTCTTATATGGTTTACTGTTGGCGGAATTATGGATTTGATTAAATTGTTTCGTCAGCTGAGAACAGAGAAAATTGAGGAGCAGGATGACGGCTATGTCAGGAGATAAATATGGATGAAACGTCGAATGCGATTGTGCGATTTGCAAGAGCAGATGATTTTGCCGGGATTTATGAGCTTGTTGATAAGGTGCTTTATCATCCGTCCGAGATGATAATGTCGCGATATAGGAATTATCCTGGCGCTAGGCCCGAAGATTCTATTGTTGTGGAAGCTGATGGAAAAATCGTATCGCATATTAGGCTATATCCGTGTCAGCTTTATTACGGGGATATTATTGTTAAAGCAGTGAGTATAGGTGATGTTTGTACTGCTCCCGCTTATCGAAAGCGTGGATATGGGGGCATGTGTTTGAATAAGTCAATCGAGTGGATGAATGCGAATGATGCGGTTATTTCGCTTATCTATTCGGGCGTATTAGGATTTTATAAGTCAGCTGGCTGGGTTGATGTCGCGATGAAATCGATAGATGTGCCTGTTGACAGTATCGCTGAATTGCCTGAAAAGCAGGAAGGAATTTTGGTAAGGAGATTCGAGCGGGCAAACGACCTCGAAGCGATAGCAAAGGTGTATGAATTGTATAATCGGAATAGGTATCTTTCCGCTGTTAGGGATGAATTATGGTGGCGAAATTCGTTTCATTGGATAACCGGTGAAGATGAAGAAGCTTTTTATGTCGCTGAAAAATCCGGACAAATCACCGCTTACAGCAGAATGGGTGAAAATACGGTAAGGGAAATTTGCTATGCTGATTTTGAATCGGCTGTGGCTTTGTGGGGGGGAATTGTCAAGTGGGCAAAGAAGTGGCATCTATGGGGTGAAGCTATGCCTTATAAGGTGATTTCGTTGCGGATTCCCGAAGATGATGAGTTGTTTGAGTATTTGAAGCAATATAAAAATGTGAAGGTGCAATCAGGTGTCTGCAAATTATTGATAAGATATGCTGATGTTCTGCAATTGATAGAAACGCTATCGCCTGTACTTGTTAAGCGAGTTTCAGGTGATTTTGAATTTGTCTTTGAGATAAACGGTCAACGTTTTAGATTGTATAAGCATATGGATGATATCAAAATCGAACAGACAGATGCTCGGGCGGATATTGTTGTTGATTGGGAAGAAATGTCTCGTAGGCTTGCAGGCAGCAAGAAAAAAGAAATCGCAAGGGGGGCAGATGAGAAAGTTCGGATAATGGAAAATCTGTTTCCTGAGTTTGTGCAAAGTGTTTGGCCTTTAAATCTTGCATAAAGGGATATAATCGATGTCGAAGATTACTCTTTGTAGAAACGGAAAAAGTTTATGTTATATTCGTATTAAGCCCAAGGCAGATAAAATTTTGCAATTTGCTGCAAATGAGCTTAGCAGATATCTCGAAAAGATTACAAATGCGTCCGTGAGTGTTTCAAACAGCTGTGAAAATCTTTTTCCCATCGAGCTGAAGATAGATAAAAATTTAAATAATGAGAGTAGCGGAAAATATGATTCCGCTTTGATTGATGTTCGCTGCGATAGAATATGTATAGCGGGGGAGAACGCACGGTCGGCTCTTTTTGGGGTTTACAGTTTTCTTGAAGAAATCGGATGTCTGTGGACATATCCGTTCGAAGAACATCAAGTCGTTCCCAAAATCAAGAACCTTAAGCTACGAATCGGACAAAAGCTGATTTCTCATCGTTTGAAAATTCGAGCAGTCAATCTCGAGCCGATGATAAGGCGCAATCGCGAGTTAATTCCGCATTTTATCGATTGGCTGGGGAAAAATCATTTTAATGCGTTGAGCACTCATCCGGGAAAATATGGACACGGTGAAGATTTGTGGACAACGGATGTCGTTCGATGGGAAGATGTCGCGGATGTTGTTGTTTGCGGTGTCAAACAGCGCGGAATAATGTTGTTTCAAAATGTTCACACGCTTCATTATTTTATGCCGCCCGAAAAGTATTTCAAAAAGCATCCCGATTGGTATTCGCTGCAGAACATTATCTCGCCTCGAGCTAAAAGCAGACAAGAGAAACTTGCAAAATATTTGATTCGATATTTTGAGGACCCGACAGAGGGTAAGCATCATTATGAGCTGCCTAAGAGTAGCAAAACGCGTCCGAAATGGCTTGATGCGAATGCCAATATGCGCGTTCCTGCACAAATTTGCTATTCTAACAAAGAGGCGATAAAAGAATATGCTAAAAATGTAATCGGGTATTTATCTCGGCATCGCGAAGTCGATGTGATAGGTCTTTGGCCAGGGGACGGGGGAAATTTTTGTCAGTGTGAAAAGTGCAGGAATAATCCCTATGCAATTTTCAACGCGATAAGATATGTGGCAGGAGAAATACATAAGCGATTTCCGGACGTTTTGGTCGAGCATTTAGTGTACGGGGGACGTGCCGTTTATAAGCCGCCAAGGGATGATGTGGCGGGCGATGAAAGAATGATTGTGTTTCTCTGCTGTCCGGATGAGATACGCAGTGCGTGGGCAAAGTGGCTTAATCGAAATAATATGATAGGATATCGTGGCGATTATGCCTGTGCGGACAATTACGCACGTCAAGGAATGATAGCTATCGTTCCGGAATATGCAAAGAATATCGTGGATGTAACGGTAGATGAATTTCAGCTTAAGGGCGTGAGCAGTTTTTATATTGATATCGATTCTTGGTGGATAAGCTCGCTCAATATGTGGCTGTTGGCGAAGGCGAGTTTGAGCGAGCCTCTCGAAATGGAATTGGCTATTAGGGAATATAGCAAAAAATATTATGGCGAATATTCGCGACAAGCGTATGAGTTTTTGGAATTATCGAATGATAATGATGTTAATGCTATTCGAAACTTGTTGCGAAAGTATAAAGATATATCGGCTGATGATGAGAGATTTCGTTTGCTTTATACATATTTTGAATTTAGAGAGAGGATATTGCATGCAAATGATTTGCGAGAGTCAGCACATAAGGTTGTTTCGCGGTCTAAAGGGTCAGCGTTGAAAAAGATGCTCGATGTAGCGAAAATTGAAGAGCAGTTACTTGCGATGGTTCAGGAAAGCTATTGGCGTAATGACGGCTTATTTAACCGGAAGTTCTTCGTATGCAGACGTTGGGAACGATTCGAAAAGGACAGGAAGTTTTGTATGTGTATAAAATAGCTTTTCTATTCGGTTTGTCATGACTACTTTTTATTTTGGATATGATGAAAGGTATTGGATGATATGATTTGTTTTCTGTTGTATTGTTATATTGTTTTTGTTAAATAGCGGTAAATTGGTAAAGTGTACATACCGCTTATACGGTGAGTTTAGAGGGGTTTGCGCGTAACTGTGTTCTACATAACATCTTGTTAATGCTTATTTTGTGTATTTCATGTGATTTTTTGAAAAAAATATTGCATTAAAAGTGAGATATTGGTATATTAGATATAGGAGATTTAAATGGCAGATATAAGTACAAAAACCGGACGGCTACAAAGCATCCTCGCAGAAAGAATTTTGCGTGGAGAATACAAAAAAGGAATAAAACTTCCCTCGGTTAGAACGCTTGCCAAATCGTATAATGTTTCTTCGATGACAGCTAAAATGGCAGTGGCGGAGCTACGCAATATGGGTCTGGTCGATACCAAACGAGGTTCGGGAACGTTTGTTACCTATAATCCCGAAGAAGCTGTCCACACAAAACATCTTCATATCGGATTAGCATATCTGGAATATTATAGGCATCACGTCGATGTTCCGAATGTTAATCACCCCGCTTTTGTCCAATGGCTATCGGGAGCACAGGAATATTTTAGG
>CAZKNI010000417.1:0-2609 GCA_964554055.1 uncultured Phycisphaerae bacterium
GAATATTGCTCTCTCAGCGTAAGCGTGAGTTGTCGAATAAATCGCCAAAATTGTCTTGTACAGAAAAAATTGATATACATATTCGCAAGCGTTTTCCGTTTACGCTTACTGCATCACAAAACAAAGTCATAAAGGAAATAACAGAGGATATGAATTCTGATAGGCCAATGTATAGGCTGTTACAAGGTGATGTAGGTTCGGGCAAAACAGTTGTTGCATTGTACGCTGCATTAATTGCTGTTGCTAATCATAAGCAGGTTTCAATAATGGCGCCTACGGAGATTTTAGCGAGACAACATTATCAAAGGATATGCGGATATCTTCGCAATTCACAGGTCAAGATAGCTATACTTGTCGGAGGAATGAAAGTTTCTGAACGAAAACAAATATTGGAAAAAGTTTCCTCAGGCGAAATAGATATTCTCATCGGCACTCACTCATTAATTCAAAAAGATGTTAAGTTCGCAACGCTGGGACTTGTAATTGTTGATGAACAACACAAGTTCGGAGTAGCTCAACGAGCTGCAATTCAAACAAAGGGTATTTGCCCTCATTATCTTGTTATGACGGCAACGCCTATACCCCGCAGCTTGGCATTGACAATTTTTGGAGACCTGCAAGTGTCTATAATCGATAAGCTTCCTCCCGGAAGAAAGCCCGTAAAGACGAAATTGTTTCGTCAATCTCAAATTTCCGATGTTTGGAATTTTGTTCGTAAAAAATTGCAAAACGGAGAACAGGGGTTTGTTGTTTATCCGTTGTTAAATCCGAGCGACAAATCGGGACTAAAATCAGCAACACAACAAGCCAAATATTTAGCACGAAAAGTATTTCCCGAGTTCAATATTGAATTGATTCACGGGCAACTAAAAAGTTATGAAAAACAAGTAATAATGGAAAAATTCTTAAACAAGCAATGCGATTTGCTCATCGCAACTGTTGTTATTGAAGTTGGCATTGATGTGCCCGATGCCAGTGTCCTTGTGATTGAGCATGCGGAACGTTTCGGTTTGGCTCAGCTGCATCAGCTCCGAGGCAGAGTCGGACGAAACGGACAGCAAGGATATTGTTTGCTTGTCGCAGATACGAGCAATCCGTTAGCAAAAAAACGGCTTAGCGTGTTTACAAGAACGATGGATGGCTTTAAAATTGCAGAAGAAGATTTGAGAATGCGGGGACCTGGCGAGTTTTTTGGAACAGCTCAGCACGGCCTGCCGGAATTAAAAGTTGCGGACATTATTGAAGATTATCAATTAATGCTGATAGCAAGAAGCGATGTGCAGCAGATACTTAAAAAAGATTCACAGCTTAGAAAACCCGAAAATAAAAAATTGAAAAATCAGCTAAATTTACGATTGGGCAATAAGCTCGGGTTCATCGATGCGGCATAAATAAAAATTTGGATAAGGAGTAAAGGTCTAATGTGGATAATGCTAATATATATTTTTGTGGGAATTATTATAGGTTTTGTTATTGGCTGGCTTTGGGCTGTTCGTAAATCCCGAAACGAAGCTATAAAAACAGCTCAACTCGAAAAACAAGTCGAGCTTTTGACGCAGCAAGAAGAGAAATTAGCATCCGAAGTGCGCCAACGTGATGAAAAAATAGCGGAACTCACCGAACGTGTCGGGCAATTGAGCCAAGAAACTCAAAATCAGCTTAAAAGCATCGAAGAGCAAAAGCAGCTGCTAAAAGAAGCACAAGAAAAACTTAAAGATGCGTTTAATTCTCTTGCTACGGAAGCATTGAAATCTAGCAAGCAAGATTTTATTCAGCTAGCTAAAGAAACTCTAAACTCTTTGTTGAACAAAACGAAAGGCGATTTGTCTCAGCATAAGGAGCAAATCGAGTCAACAATCAAGCCTCTTTCGGAAACGCTAAAGCATTATCAGGAATATTTACAAAAAATAGAGGAAAAGCGAAACGAAGCATACGGAAATTTATCAAAACATTTAGAGCAAATAAGCAATGTTAATCGCGAACTTCAAAATCGGACTGGCGAACTTGCAACAGCATTGAAAAACCCTCAAGTCGGAGGCAAATGGGGCGAAATGACGCTACGCAGAACAGCTGAATTAGCCGGAATGAGTGAGCATTGTGATTTTGATGAGCAATTCTCAACTAATACGGAAACAGGCAGATTGAGACCCGACATGATTGTTCATCTGCCCGGCGGAAGAAAAATAGCTGTCGATTCTAAAATTTCATATCAATCTTACATAGAAGCTGTAAATGCAACAGATGAAGCTTCGCGACGTGAAGCTATGAAGAAATACGCTCAAGCGATAAGGCAACACGTTCAACAGCTTAGCTTAAAATCTTATTGGGAACAATTCGGCAATGATTCGGTTGAATTTGTTATCTTATTCTTGCCTGGCGAAAGCTTTTATTCAGCGGCAATAGCAGCTGATCATGAACTTATAGAATATGCAATAAAAAATCGTGTCGTATTAAGCAGCCCAACAACGCTTATTGCTCTTTTAAAAGCTGTCTCTTATGGCTGGCGTCAGGAAAAACTGGCAGAAAGTGCCGAGCAGATTCGCAAATTGGGACAAGAGCTTTTTGATCGACTGACAAAGTTTATTGAACATTTGTCAAAAGTCGGAAGT
>CAZKNI010000418.1:0-3204 GCA_964554055.1 uncultured Phycisphaerae bacterium
AATAGCTTCTAAGATATCTCTATAATCCAATTCGCCATGTTGACCGTCTATCCATATCCAATCCCAATCGCGCCCGATTCCTTCCAAAATTCCCGCTGCGGGATACATTAAACAAAAACCTATCATTGGCTGCTCTTTAAGTTTTTCCATTAACATTTATTTCTCCTTGATAAATATCTAATGTCTAAAGAATTTGTATGCTGATATTTATTCGAATTCTTGTTCCCTTATAATCGTTAAATAAACAAGAGTCAATTTTTTTTGGTGATTCAGTGTTGATATTTTCCACATTCAAGCATAAACTATAAATAAACTATTAAAGTTAACAAGGAGCTTCGTAATGATATCTAAAGTCTTTTCTCGAATGTGCATAAGTTTTCTTATTATCCTATTCTTTATCGTTCCGGTCGATAATACGTTAGGCCAGCGTAGAACAGCCCCTAGACGTCCGTCGAGAAACCCTGTTCGGAGCAAAGCACGAGCAAATAGTCCTCGTCGCTCATCTAAGAGAACAATAAGGCCGACAAAATCAGCTAAAAGAACAAAACGCCCCCCTACTTATGGCTCTATTCGATACAGTTCTTCAAAAAAGCCTTATCGCAGCCATGCCGCCAAAACACAACGTAATTATCGTAATTATAATATGAACAAAATTCAAAATAAACGAACTGTTAAGCATAAAAAACGACAAAGGCAAGAAACACTCGAAGCTAATCGTCGAACTAATCGAAAACAAACTGTCGGAAAAAGGCCTCGTTTAAAAGAACAAAGACAAGCTAAAGTTATTGCAGCTGCTAAAAAAAGAAATTTGAAAACGGCAACGCCGGAACAAATCAAGAATAGACGTAAAGCTATCGTAGGCGCTGCTGCAGCAGCAGGCGGAGCTGCCGCTCTCAAAAATCAAAAAGAAAAACGAGAATTGAATAAAAATAAGATAAAAGAAAAAATCAAAAACAGAGATAAGGTTTATGTCGGAGGATGGAAAAGCAGACCGAGATACAGAGACAAATTACCGTCAAAATATGCATATTTAAAATATAAAGGACGCCCGTATTATCGACATAAATATTGCTGGTATCGCCGATGCTGGAGAGATGACGAAATTGTATATGAGCCATGTTATCCGCCAATCGGATATTTCTATCCTGTTCTTCCCGATACATACGAAACGGTCGTTGTAGACGGCAGAACATATTATCGCGACGATGATGATGTCTATTATACCGAATCAGAACAAGACGGACAAAAGGGATACGCTGTCGCTGAGCCGATAGAGCAAACATCTCAACAAGCGATAGCGGAAAATACGGAAGCATCTCCGCAAGAAAAAACGACATCGGAAGAACAACAGATATCCGAACAAGCACAAACAACTCTTATATCGGAAGAATCCGGTAAAGATTCCAAAGCCATCGATATTTTGAAGAAAATGAGCGACTTTATTGCAAAGCAGAAAAGATTTTCATTCTCCGCTACAAATATCCTAGATGAGATTTCAGAGTCAGGCGAAAAAATTCAAACTAAAACACATCAAACGTTTTACATTAATCGTGCCGAAGGCCAAAAACTTGCTTGCGATATTAAAAGCGACAAAAAGAATCGATATTTCGTATATGATGGGAAAAAAATCATATTATATGACAGGGATAAAAACGTATATGCTACTGTTGACGCCCCCGACACAATTGACAGCATGCTGGATATGATAATAGCAAAATATGGCGTTAATCTTCCTCTTATCGACATACTCTTTGACGACCCGTTTTTGGCAATGTCCGCTGAAATACAATCCGCTAAATACGCAGGAACCGAAAAAGTTGAAGGCAAGCAATGTCATCATCTTATTTTCAAGCAGAGTGAAATAGATTGGGAAATTTGGATACAAACCGGCAACAAACCGTTGCCCATAAAGCTGGCAATAACCTACAAAAGCTTGCAAGGTACTCCAAAATTTGCATCAATTATAAGCAACTGGAATTTATCACCTGAATTCAAGGAAAACCAATTTAGCTTTAAGCCTCCTGCAAAAGCGGAAAAAGTCGAAATCGAGCCGCGTAATAACGATAATTTATAATCTAATCGGAAAGGATATGTTCCATGAAACCTTTCGTAAACTTGATTTTGGGCGCTTTATCTATCTTAATAATCGCCGGTTGCAGTTCATCAACTCTGCCAAACCGTGAAATCAGGATGAAAAAAAGCTATATCTATTATCTCGACGGTGCCGGTGGAGGCGGCTTACTTATGAACTGGAGTAGCGGAGTTAGAAAGGGATTTATCGATGCAGGATACGATGGCGCAGGCGAAATGTTCAAATGGGAAACAGGTTTAGGTGTCGGCGCAGATCAAACTGCAAGCAATGAATATAAAAGAGGAAAGGCACGAGAATTAGCCCGTAAGATAACTGCATTTAAAAGGCAATATCCAAATGTGCCCGTTACGCTAATAGGGCTTTCCGCAGGTACTGCAATAGCTGTCTTTACTCTCGAATCGCTTCCTAACGATATTTTAGTTGATGATGTAATATTGTTATCGGGCTCGCTAAGTGCAACATACGACTTAACGAGAGCATTGAAACACATACGAAATAAGATGTATGTGTTTACATCCGAAAGAGATGCTGTTTTGCAAGTTTTAATGCCACTCGGAGGAACAGCTGACCGCGGCTCGGGAACAACAGCGACAATTGGCGTACAAGGCCCGATTCTTTCAGCGAATGCTTCTTCGGAGACACGAATGCTTTATAAAAACAAAATCGTTGAAATTCCTTGGAAGCAGGAATTCGCAAGATATGGCAATTTTGGAGGACATACCGATACGGTAAAGGCAGGATTCGTTCAACGTTATGTAGCGCCTTTGGTAATGCGCAAATTAGCTAGTGCTCAGCCAGCAGCTACGCCTACGGGAAAAGTTGAAAACCCGGATTACAAAAGATGGGCAAATTTCAATCCCGGCTCTTGGATAATGGTTGCGGGAACACAAACGGTAAACGGAAATTCTCGCACGATTCGTTTAAAGGTTACTCTCATCAAGAAAACATCTGACTCGTTAATGATAGAACGAAAAGAATTCGATGCCAATGCACAAAGCGAAACATCTGTTTATCCGCAATATATGTTTGCTTCGCGATATATTGACCCCAAAGAACATCCAGCTACTCACCCGAGCAGAATAGTCAAACAGCTGCCGAGCAAAAAATTTACA
>CAZKNI010000419.1:0-5183 GCA_964554055.1 uncultured Phycisphaerae bacterium
TGGAGGCTCATTAGCTACTCGTAAAGTGGAAGCACTCTGCAGATGCGGAGCTGACGTACACATTGTCGCACCTTCATTTTGTGATGTCCTTACCAGACGCACGGACGTTACCTTACACCAAAAGGAATATGAAAAATCCGACATAGAAGGAGCAACACTTGCATTTGCCTGCACGGACGATAGCGAGTTAAACAAGAGAGTAGCGCAAGATTGCAAAGAAGCACGCGTCTTGTGCAATGTCGTTGACGACCCCGACTGGTGCGATTTTACGGTTCCCGCTGTTCTCAAAAGAGGGCCTATACAAATTGCCGTCGGAACAGGCGGTGCCTCTCCTTATCTTGCGGGCAGACTTAGAGATTTAATAGCGGGATGGCTCGACAGAGCTTATGAACCTTTTGCCAGAAGATTAGCGGCACTTAGACCGTTAATCCTCGAACGAGTCCCGCAGCCCGACCAGCGACGGGCAATATTCCAACAATTAGCGGGCAGAGAAAGTTTTGACAGATTCAAACGCGAAGGAAATAACGCTTGGTGCGAATGGATTTCCGACCGTACGAAAAATCGAGTTACAGTTGACGAAGCTATCAAGCTAACGAGCTATAAAAAGGATAATATCAGATTTCCTCGGGAAACGACAATCACAGCTAATAAAACTAATAATAAAAATGTCAAATTCTCACCCGATACAAATTCTCAATAATTATACAAGCTAAGCTATGTTCCGTTCGGTATTATTATGAGTCTTATTCTCGTAGGAACAAATTATCGTTTTTCGCCCGTGCAATTACGGGAATGGCTTACGGTCAATCAAAAGCGAGAAGAACATTGGCTCGAATATTTCAGCAATAAATTTCGTGATATTGAAGTTGTCGTATTAAACACTTGCAATAGATTCGAAATTTACATTTGGCGAACAAACCGAATTAAACCCGACGTACAAGATATTCTGTTATCTTTAGCAAGCCAAAGCGAGTTTTCGCTCGAGCAGTTTCAACAAAACTTTTATTGTTATCGCACCAGCCAAGCAGCTAAACATCTGCTCAGAGTCGCATGTTCTATGGATTCGATGCTAATAGGCGAGCATCAAATAGCGGGCCAAGTCAGAAGCGCTTTTTTGCTCGCTCAAAAAAAACAAACGATAGGAACATACCTTTCGAGGCTTTTCCAGACAGCTTTGAAACTCGCAAAACGTTTGCGTAACGAAGCTGACATATCCACAGGCCACTTTAGCCTCGGCTCGGTAGCTGTCGATTTTATCACAAAAACATCAGGACAATTACACGATAAGAACATTCTCATCATCGGCGCAGGAAAGATGGGAAAAAATACACTCGCACATCTTATTTCAAAAGGAACTCAATCCGTTACTCTTATCAATCGGGATATCAAACGTGCAAGAGAAATCGCCAATATGTTTTCGCCTGTTGTCAGTATTGGCAATTGGAAAAATTTATCCGATGAACTAACAAACGCTGACATTGTAATAAGCTGTTTAGCTGTTGACAAACCTATAATTACTCGTAAAGACGTCGAACACCTGTCAACCTCTCGTGCCGATAAGCCAATACTGATTATAGACCTTGGCCTGCCGCGTAACATTGACGCTCGGATAAGCCGGTTGCCTTGGATACGTTTATATGACTTAAGCGCGCTCGAAAGCACTCTTCGCGAACAAAACAAGAAAAGACGTGATGAGCTTGCCAAATACGAATATCTCATCGACCAATATCTTGACGAATATATGCATTGGCTAAATCAGCAAACCGTAACTCCGGTAATAGCTGCCCTACACAACAAGTTTCACTCTCTCGCGGAATCCGAGCTTTCTTGGCTTAACGGCAAGCTTTCGGAAAACATAAGCCAGCGAGACCGTCAGATGATAGAGCAGATGACATATAGGCTAATACAAAAAATTCTTCACGAGCCGATAACCGTAATCAACGAACAGACAAAAAATCAGAGAGGCGGAATTTACGCCGGCATTGTTAAAAAGCTATTTAAGCTCTACGACGAGAACACAAACAACCCATAGCCCTGTTCCTACCCGCAATTGTCATTGCGAGCACAGCCAAACCCAAACCGAAAGACGCCAACTTCGTCATTGCGAGTCCCGACGAAGTCGGGACGTGGCAATCTCTTCTTTTCAATCCTCAATCTTCAATTATCAATCATCAATCTCTTAAATCTCTTCTCGGGCCTGTCAAGCCTGTTCGCGGAGAGCAATTTTCGCTGTCGCATCGCCTCCCGCCGCGAACAAAAACAGGCTGTGCCTGCGTCATTGCGAGGAATGAGTCCCGAAGGGCGAATGACGCGGCAATCTAATTTCTGCATTCCCGAAAGCGTTTTTCATTGTCTAAGCGTATTTCGCTGCGATGACAAAATCGTTCCCTGCGAATAAGCTTAAAAACAACAAAAAACATTTCTTGCAGGCAATATGTAAGATAAAGAAAAAAGAAAAGCTGACGGATATTTTAAATATTTTCAGTCTATAAATAATTAAATAATGCAAATAATGCAAATATCCGTCAGCTTTTATGCGAATATGCGAGGCCGACGGGATTCGAACCCGCAACCATCGGATCGACAGTCCGATACTCTGACCAGTTGAGCTACGGCCCCTATAAAATTTTAGACTTTTATTAATATACAAATTTTCACTAAAAGTCAAGTGCTTATAGCGCAATTATAAAAAATTATTTCTTTCTCGTCTTCCGAATGTCTTTTTTAGGCTTAGCGGGCTGACTTGTAGCTATTCTTGGAAACAACCTAATTATATGAATCTTCCAATTTTTATTGTTGCCCTGTTCTTTGATACATCTGACAAAAATATTTACGGGTTTTGTTTGCTTGACTCTCTCGACCGGAATTATTACGTCTGCAAAGATAAGGCTCTTGGGCGCTGTTGCTGTCCTGACAAGTTTGGCTTTGCCATAATTTATGTGTCCTTTATAAAAATTTATGGATGCTATCCACGAATCAAGATATGCTTTTTGAGCCTGAACAATCTTTTTCTTGGGAATATCTTTCAATTGCAGATGAAACCGTTCAAGGACGATTGCAATATTCTGAGTCGAGACGAGATTAAGCAAGTCGGATTCTATTTTTTTCGCATTCTCGGGCAACTTATGTTCAACGTCTAAAAAAGCTTCCATCTGCTTGACAAAATATTTAGCAGCCTTTACAGGTGACTCAAATTTATTAACGGAAGGTTGCGTAGCAGCTACATTCCTTTTCGCTGCAAACGAACAGAATGTAAATGACGAAAAAATCCCTATAAATACACAGAAATAAATAATTCGTTTCATGTTCGCCCTTTCTTTTGGGTTTATGGAAAATAATAAAATAATGATAAGAAAATTTATCATACGAAACAATATTTTTATTACCTTTTAACGTAACGATTTTTATAATTTGAAACATTATTGATTATTCGAATTGATAGGAAAAATTTTATAGGACGAATATAATGAATCAAACTCAAGGATTTCGATATATTTTCAGATATAAAATAGACCCGACGTATTACGCAGACGAAAGGATAGATGAGCTTGTTAAATTCTGTATAGCTGTGAATGCGGAAGAAGTCATGATGTTTATGCTCGCTGAAGAGCTTACAACAGGACATCCGACAATAGAGGAGCTAAAACCTTATGTCGAAATGCTTAAAGAACTCAAGCTGAAATTAGCTGAGCATAATATTGACATTAGCTTAAATCCGTGGACGACGACATATCACACTGCAAGAGGCAGAAAACTTAAACCCGGACAGAATTTTACACTTATGATAAGAGAAGACGGAACGGATAACGGAATAACAGTCTGTCCGTTATGTCCGGAATGGCAAAAATACATTTGCGAAATATTCGCTTATCTTGCAAAGGAAATCAATCCTGTTGCTATATGGGTTGAAGATGATTGGAGATTACACAATCACGGGCCAGCGGGCGGCTGGGGAGGATGTTTTTGTAATCTGCATTTGCAACGTTTTGCCAAAAAAATCGGTAAACAAGTTAGCTATAAAGAATTGCTGAACAATATCCTTTCATCAGGCGAGCCTCATCCTTGGCGTGAAAAATGGATTGAAGTCTGCAGAGAATCTTTACTCGAGCCAGCTCAAAAATTGAAGCAAGCGGTTTCACGTGTAAGCCCTAAAACAAGATTGGCTCTGATGAGTTCCTCTCCCGATGCACATAGCATTGAAGGACGGGATTGGCACAAACTGCAGGAGGCTCTGGGCGACAAACCAGCATTTATTATCAGACCTCACATGCCCCCTTATACCGAAGAAACAGCTATTTCCACAACGCCCGCTATTTCCAGACATACAATAGCTAATTTAAAGGGAAAATTAGAGATATATCCCGAATTGGAAAATTCGCCCCGTGTCGGACGATATTCCAAAAGCGGAACATATAATATCTGGCAATGTCTAAATGCTGTTTCCTTCGGCTCGGACGGAATTACGATAAATCATTTTGATATGATGGGCACAGGAACATCTCTCGACCCTCACATTGCGAAATTTTTTGCACAAGCTAAAGACAGACTCAATGCAATCGCCGACCTTGATATTGATGACCGCAAAGCTGAAGGTATTAAGGTGCTATTCAATCCGAACATTGCAACATATATTCACAGCACACGGGCAGATACGATGGCTGGCTTGACAAACAAGTCGGATATGTGGGGAAAAATTTTCGCCATTTTAGGAATAGCATATAGCTTTACAAACGAAATATCACACGATGGAGCGCCTTATGCTGTCAGCGATCAGACCTTACGCGCATTTACGGATGAACAAATTGAAACGTTATTAGCTTCTCCGGTTATGCTCGATGCAAATTCTGTCGAAATATTATTCGAGAGAGGATTTGGCAAGCTTATAGGCATTGAAAATATTCGTTGGGCAACTCTTGAGCAAGATTTGTTCGCATACGAAGCAATAGAAGAACCCGACCCGGAAATTTATGGATTAGCCTATCCGCGAATGACAGCTCAACGCGTTAGCAAACGAGCACTGGCAATGAATCCGAATAATAACTCGGAAATAATTTCTTGGATACACAATCCTTGGCATCAAAAATTATTTGCCGGAGCAATTTTGTTCGAAAATGAACTTGGCGGAAAGATATATTCCGTCGCATATCCGCTATTGGGCGAATCGCAATTTTTCATGGCGTTTT
>CAZKNI010000420.1:0-4124 GCA_964554055.1 uncultured Phycisphaerae bacterium
AATGTTTGCAGGTACGTATGTAGCGTTAATAACGCCGTTTAAAGGTGAACAAGTTGATTATGAATCTCTTGAAAAACTTGTTGAGTTTCAGGTTCAAGCGGGTGTAGCGGGTTTAGTTCCTTGTGGAACGACAGGCGAATCGCCTACATTATCTCACAAAGAACATGATGAGGTCATCGAACATGTCGTAAAGTTTTCAGCGGGTCGATTGCATGTGATGGCAGGGACCGGCTCGAATTCGACATCGGAAGCTATAAGATTGACGAAGCATGCTGAGCGGGCAGGTGCCGATTCAGCTCTTTTGGTCGCACCGTATTACAATAAGCCGACTCAAGAAGGGTTGTATGAGCATTATAAAAAAATAGCGGAAAACACATCTTTGCCGCTTGTGATATACAATATTCCCGGAAGGTGTGGCATTGAGATTTCTCCGGAGACAATAGCAAAATTAGCTGAGATTGAGAATATTGTAGCAGTAAAGCACGCAACCGGTTCTATGGATGGCGCAAGTGCTTTGCGTACAATGTGTGATATAGATATTCTTAGCGGCGATGACTCGATGACATTACCTTTAATGAGTGTAGGGGGGAAAGGTGTTGTAAGTGTTATCGCTAATATTATACCCTCGGATATGAAAGCGTTGACGGATGCCGCTTTAGCTGGCGATTATGTAAAAGCGGAACAGCTGCATCGTAAAATGTTTGCACTCGCTAAGGGAATGCTTTCACTCGCTACAAATCCTATTCCGATTAAATGCGCAATGTCGATGCTCGGGATGTGTCAAGAGCAGTTAAGGCTGCCTTTAGTTCCGATGAATAATGCACTTAAAGATAAGCTCCGAGAAATGCTAAAAAATTATGGGTTATTAAAATGAATATGTTTTGCGAGCGTTTAAATGCCTGTTAGCGTTTTCGTTTCGGGTCATTTGGGCTTGTTAAGTTAAGAGTGTTTTGGCTTGTAGAAGCGAATTTTGTGCGTAAACGGGCTATTCTTTCCTATTCGGTTTAATATTTATAACTCCGATTGAGATATTTTTTAAGAAATTTTTTTCTGTTATGATGATGTTCGGTATTTTCGGTGAGGCCATTATCGAAATTATCAGTAAGGGGCGCAAGGGGTTATTGTTGGGAATAATTCTTTGATGTCATTTTTTGTTTAGAAATTTAATAAAACGGACAGATTTTGCCGATTGATAGAAAGCAACTTTGGTCAATCGCCGGACCTGTGGAGGAAAAGGTCCTATGCCGGAAACAGTATTGTTGCCGTTCCGGGGGAAAGAAGTTGCAAAAGACGAGACAGAAAAAGAATTTGCATCAAAGACGTTGTCGGCTTTGGAAGGTGTGCGTGTTGCTCAATGCGCGCAGCTTACTGTAAATCAAGGAGATATTGTAAAAGTTACAAGTGCGTTCGGACAGGCAGGGGGAAAACAAGACATCGGTACAGTAGGCGTGTTAGGAAGCTTAGGCGAAGAAGTCGTTAGGGTCGAAGATGTATTTAATCCCTGGTTTTTATCCGTAATCGTAGAAAAAGGCGCCTCTAACGGTCGATTTTTTGCCATAATCAAAAGAATTACAGATATTGTAATTGGCACAGTGGCATTAATTCTTTTTTCTCCTCTGTTGTTTATTTGTTGTTTGATAATCAAGCTTGTCAGTAGGGGAGAGTGTATATATACGCAGGTTCGCGTAGGTAAAGATGGCAGGCTTTTTCGTATGTATAAATTGCGGACGATGAGGACAGATGCAGAGTCCGAGACGGGACCTGTATGGGCGAGCGACGATGACCCTCGTGTTTTACGTGCGTGTCGGTGGATGAGGCGTTCTCATATAGATGAGTTGCCTCAGCTAATAAATGTTCTTAAAGGCGAGATGTCTTTGGTCGGCCCGAGGCCTGAACGCCCGGAAATATTGGAGGAATTAGAAAAGACTTTTCCGTATATCAATCGTCGCCTGAGCGTTCTTCCGGGTATAACCGGTCTAGCTCAGATACGTAACGGATATGATAAGACAATAGAGCACGTGAAGAGGAAATTAGAAGCGGATTTTGAATATATAGCGACACGAAACTTTAGGACGGATATATTGATATTGCTGGCGACGATACCGAAATTTTATGACAAGTCAGCAAATTGAAAGTTATAGGACTAAGTAAGGTCCTATAAAGGGTTATTTGACAAAAGAGTAAAAGTTTTTCAAGGATTTTATAGGAATATAGCCGATAAAGTCTTTGACGAATTTTGTTGTATGGTGCAACGGATTGCATCATTCTTTGTTAACACAATTTCAGGGGCTTGATAGATGAGCAAGGAAGCGCATCTTGTCCGAACAATTAGTTTATCGCTGTTTTTAGTAGCGGTTATTATCGGATTCTCAGGTTGTTCTCAATCTGATAACAAGTATCAGCTTGAGGAGTTTCTTCAAAAGCATCCGTCTCCGGTGTCGGGTGTTCCTTATCGTGTGTATCCTCCGGATGTAATAGGATTTTCATCAAAGTATGTTCGCGAACTTGATAATAAGATTAGAAAAGTTCGTCCAGACGGTAAGGTTAATTTGCCTTTGGTCGGCGAGATATTCGTTGCGGGAAAGACGGTTCAGGAAATAGGTTATGAGGTTGCGTCTCGTGCTCGGAGATATTATAAGCGAGTAGATATTACCGTTTATATGCTTCAATATAATTCCCAGAAGATATATGTGTTTGGTCAGGTAACTCGTCCCGGTCCGTTGGCATGGACGGGAAGCGATACGGTGTTAGAGGTTTTAGCACGGGTTCAACCGACACTTTTGGCGTGGCCTGAGAAGATAAAAGTTATTCGTGCGGGTGCTCCTCGTCGAGGAGGATATTTGCCTGAAAATATATCGGATTTGAAGGCGAACGGGGCGAAAGAGCTTGTTATTAATATGAAGGAAATGGTGGAAAAGGGCGATATGTCTCATAATATCTTGCTTAAGCCCGGGGATATAGTTTTTGTTCCGCCTAATCCGTCGGCAAAAATCGGATTGGCACTTAGGCAATTGTTGTATCCGGTTCAGCCTATAGTTGAAGCAGCTCATGTTCCGGTAGCGATAGATGATGCAATAGATGCGTTTGATGACGATGATGATTGCCATCATGATTGTGATGATTGATGAGAGGGTTAGAGGAAAATGAATATTAAATGAAGATATAGATTATGTCTGAGAAGATGGAAAATAACAATACGTTTTTAGAAGCACTGAAAGTTATAATGCGATATCGCTGGCTTTTCTTTGTAGCAGCGTGCGTAGGTGCTATTGCGATATTGCTGATGTCTTTGGCAGTTCCTCTTAGGTATACAGCGACGGCTGTATTTGAGAGCCATACCGATGCATCGGTAGAAGGAACGGGTCCGAGCAAGAATGAGACGTTTCGCGTTCATAAGATGACACTTCGTCAAGAATTAGCAGGGGTGAATTCGATTGTCAAGGCATTTGACGAATTGGGAATGAAGTTCAAAAGTGAAGATGATAAGCTTGCATTGGCTCGTCAATTTTCGAATAGGATAAAAATACGTTGGCGGGTTAGGGCGGATAGGGTGAATTTGGTGGAAGTTGAATTTACCGATAGCAATCCTCGATTGGCAGAGTCGATACCGAATATTCTTGTTAGGAATTATATAAAGTTTGTTTCGAATAGAATAATGAGTCGGCTTGAAGGTTCGCGAGAGTTTCTTGTTAAACAGGTAGCGAAGTGGAATAAGAAGGTAGCGGAACTGAAGAAGAAGGATATAGAGTATAGCACGCGTTACGGTATGGCATTGGGAGACGGTCCGAAGATGCTTCGTGAGCGAATCGAGCAGATAGAGATAGAGATAGATGCGTTGAAGAGGCAGAGAAATATAGTAGCTCAACGAGCAGAGTATCTTAGAAGGATATCGGTTTCATCCCGTATAACGACCTTAAACGGGAAATTGCGTAAGCTTAGGGACCAGCTTGAGCGGGCGTTGACTGTCGGACATATGACGATGAATCATCCGAAGGTCTTGGCGTTGCGTAAGCGAATAGAAAAGGTTGTATATCAGATAGAACAGATAAAGTCGGGTAAAAGCAATGAAGGCGCGGATTCGGAATCTTTGACTTCAAGCGGGATAATGTATCAGCTAGCGTCGG
>CAZKNI010000421.1:0-2608 GCA_964554055.1 uncultured Phycisphaerae bacterium
TAGCACCTTCCTTTTCCCATCGGTTATTTACGGTAACGAAACTTCGCTTACGAACAACACGCATATTATCACGTTCTATACCGAAGACATCGTCGAGTATACCAAGCTTACGCATTCGTCCGTGCAAATCCCGAAGACCGCATCGATAATCAGCAATAAGCAAGCCACCTGATTCTACAAATGACTTAATTTGCTTAGCTTCTGCGTCGGAAAGTGAAACGACAAACGGTAAAATAAGAACCTTTATATTAGGAAATATAAGTTTACCTGCTTCTATTTCCTGACGAGACATTGTCCGAACTTGAAATCCCAAATCGTGCATCAGCAAATAGAAATTCTTCGAAGCAGCTGCATAATGCCCCTTCGGTTTAATCTTTCCCCAAATTCGCTTCATCTCTCTATCACCTACAAGATAATTCGACAGGTTGTCAGCCATCCACAATTCGTATTTAAGCCCCAGATTATTGATATGATTACCGATGCCACTTTCAATCGTACTGGCATGCCAATTATTAGCGGAATAATGGATAGCTATCGAATCGGTTTTTCTTTTTGCGTTAGCTAACAAACTCGCTATTCCGCTTTTAATCTCAGAAACCGATTTTACGGTTTCCGCTACAATAGGTGTTAGATGCAAATCCCACGTACACGCACCGTTTGCGGGATGTAAAAAAGTAGCCTGCCACCACCAAACACTATTCCAGCCATTGAACAATAAATACCAAGGAGTATATTTTCCGCCGTACCTTCTGTCAGCATCATTAAGCCAACCTCCGCTTATCCGAGCATTTGGCCTAAATGATTTTACCGCTTGTCCGTTAAATATCTTATCGGAATGAATTCCGGGCTGAATATATGAATGATATATTTGCGTCAAATCCATATTACGGGTCAATTCCCACCAGTCGTAGCCGTCATAACTCGAAAACTGCTCAGCTCCATCCCAACCGACACAAGCATCAGCATCCTCTTGACAAATAGCTTGACGCATCCGCTGATAAGCTTCTGCAAATTTACGGGCAATGAACATTCGATAATCAACCCACGCTGACGGGTTGTTCACAGAAGGAATCATTTCTTCTTCATTTTCAAATTTAATAGCAGCCCAGTTGGGAAAATTCATATTCCACTGTGCGTTAAGTGCTGTTATATCCGGATATATTCCGCGAAGATAATCCTGAAACATCTTCCATGCTGCAGGACTGTCACAAAATCGCCCCTTTAGCTTAAACGGATTGACATAATTCTCATCGCCAAGAGTGTAACCCAGAGGGTTATAATCTCGCTGATTGCGAGCTGTTAAAGATGCCCTTTCTTCCATCTGTTTAAGCCAATTTTCATTTAACAGCTTATCGCCTAATGTTATTCCGTGAAATACAGTCGTATAGGGAATTACTCGCAAACACGATAAAGCTGCGCTATGTGCCGTTTCCCTCGATATTCCGCAATTAGAAAATGCATCCGCTAACCCCGCGCGTCTGAGTACATCATAATAAAGCCTATCACGCCAAGAATTTCCCACTCCCGTATTCCAGTACACCATATAAAAATCCGTATCTCGCACATTTGCAGGCATAAGCATTTCCACATCGGAAATTGCCTCCACTCCATCCGACGAAAGCAGGGAAATTTCCAGCCGATTCCATATAGACAAAGAACCTTCTGGAACAGTTAACGCAAACCTTTCGGAAAATGGCTTAACCTGTTCGAACAAAACTCGATTCCAACTGTCAATCCATTTAATCTGCATCTTCGCCCCGACAATATTACCCTCCGCAATAATCCTGCCCGTAATCACATCGCCCGCAGACACAACTTTCTTATCAACACGAACTGCTTTTATGTTTGTTTGGCCCTTATGTGAGAAAAACGCTGCACTCCAATCAAGCACAGCTCGTCGATATTTCGCTATCGCCTTTACAAAATATTCTCCTTCCGCCAAATGAGGCATATCAATCACACAAACATCTCCCGAAGCTACGTGCAAAAACGATTCATATACTTGCTCGTAATTATTTTTCCGGTAAAGCGTAACACAAAGCTCACAATTAATTTTGTTCGGAACTTGTAACGTTCTGATTACGATTTTGTTATTCTCGATTATTATATTGTCGAATATATCAATATTGTCGCGACGTGCAAACCGCGAGAGATACCAGCCAGCCCTCGCAGCGGAATATTCGAACTCCGACCGTAACGATGATGAACTCAAAATATATCCTTTCCGCACATCATTACGCACACTCCAACGAACAACGAATCCCTTCCCCAAACGATAAACTTCAATACAGCCTGCTTTCTTATCACCAAAAGGAAAACGCTTTTTGAAATCGATTTTTTCCATGCGAATATTCATTCGAGCAAGAGCCTTTTCAAGCGGATTTACGGAGGGAATAAATAATGATTTACCCGACATTAAAGCGGATATTATTGATTTCCGTATATCTTGCGGATATACAGACCATTTAGGCTCGCTACTCATCATTAATACCTGCCAATCATTTTTTAGTGCCTTGCGAACATTATTCAAAACATCTTTTTTCGTTTGTAAAAGGTTTTGCCAGTAATATCCCTTTATTCCGATTTCCCTAAATTTGGATGCCGTCGA
>CAZKNI010000422.1:0-5951 GCA_964554055.1 uncultured Phycisphaerae bacterium
AACCGAAAAATCGTATCGGTACAATATTCAAAATTACGGCTTAGGTATGACAAGAAGCAAAAAGACAAACCCTAACAACCCTACTGTTTCGACGATACCCATCGTAATAATCAAAAATGCAAATCCCTTACCTTCACCTTCGGACATACATCGAATAGCTGACGCGCCTATTAACCCTTGCATCCACGCGCTAAACAATTCCGCTACTCCGCACGCTAAACCTATCATAAAAAGCGTACCCGAATGTTTCGCGGCAAATTCCAAATTCTTCGTTATGATTGGCGCCAATCCGGCAAGCATAAGAATAAACGCATATATCGTTTGAGATAAGGGCATTCCTGCGAGAATAATATACGAAAAACTCAACGTCTTTCCTTCCTTCGCTTCTTTTGCCCAAGCGCCGGCAGCTGAACGACCCGCTGCGCCGATTCCTAATGCGCTTCCTATTGCTCCGAGTCCCAACGCCAATCCCATTCCTGTCTGACCGAAAAATACAGATGCATCCATTTGTTATTTCTCCTAATTCTCTTGTTATCTGTTTATGTTCATTCGCTAATTCGAATTTAACTCTTAATTCCCTTCACGAATATTTTCGCATGTCAACTCGCCTATGAACCTGTCAATTCGCTTATGAACCTATAAACTCGCCTATGAACCTGTCAACTCGTCCATAAGCTTATCGACTCGTCTATGATATTAATCATTTATTAAATATCAATCATTTATTAATCGCCTAAAAGCCTTAAAGGGATAACCCGACCATTGTACACCGACATTGTTAGAAAATTCCAGCATATTTAATCGAACGCCATGTGCGAATATCGCTACAACCGTCAATCCGATATTTAGCCCATGTCCGAACAAAATTATCGGAATTGCAACAAGCCAATGAGATGAATGAGCAACAGTCGCACCCAAACCGTTAAACGCAGATGCAATATAATACGTCGCCAACCCGACAGCCATCAATCTAATATAGCTCATCGTATCGGAAAACGTACTCAAACTCGGCAACAATGATGATGCTATACCCTGACCTATCATCTTAATAGGATTTTTGTTCGGAGCTGTGAACAAAACAATCAATATTCCGCCTGCTATTAGCCCTTTAACGATTATCGACACACTTACAGGCATAGGCTCGTATGAACCGAAAAACAGCAACCAAATAATTCCTAACATAGACCAAAGAAAAACAGCCCAGCCAAATTCCGAAACACTCCTTATATCGGGCAACATCGACAACGCTTTGACAACTCTCGCAAGAGAAAGATGAACACACCCGATAAGCAAACTCAATTTTATCAGCAGCGTCCTAAGCTTTTCGTCATCCACATTCCATAACGGAGCAACTTTTATCATCGACTTGCCGATTTTCGAAACAAGAGTATTACCCGATTGCAGCTCTTGAACGTTCGCATATCCCCCTATTCTCGCCAACTCTGTCGGCGTTATGCCGAAAATATTCGCAGACAAAACACCCCAAAAAACTGTCGCTAATCCGACAATCAAAAGCAAATTTATCTTATCTTTACCTGCAATAGCGGACAGTTTACGATAAAATATAAGCGGAATGATTGTAAATATCAATCCATATCCCGCATCACCTATCAGCATCGCAGCAAATAAGGGAATCGCTATCATAAAGAAAGGAGATATATCTATTTCGCGATAGCCCGGCAACGTCCCGAGTATATCAAGCAAGCCCTGAATAGGCTTAACCCATCTCGGATGCTTTATCAGCGTTGGCGGATTATCTTCTTCTGTCGGCTCGATAATTTCTATCGCAGCTTCCATTTTCTTTTCCGCCAAGATTTGTTCGACGCTTAAAGCAATGTCCGCTGGAATCCAGCCCTGAATGGCAAAAAGCTCACCCGTATCATATCCCCCGTTCAACGCTATCGTATATTCATTCTGCTCTTCAAGCTGTAAAAGAGCTTGTTTCAATTCGTCTTTAAAATTTGCAAATCGAGCAAGCTTATCCCTATCAGCTTTGAGCTGCAACTCTATTTCATGAGCTTCCCTGCGAATAGACGGCGCATCTTGCTGAGGAAGAGAAATCTGTTTCGCTTGCTCGGGAACTTTAAGCCGACCGATTCTGTCAATCACAGCTACGATTTTCTCTTGTCCTCTCTCGCCAACAATTTCGACGCATTCAGCTTCTATCTCGGCAACTTTATCAGCTGAAATCACAAAAAACAAAATTTCAATGCCAGCTTGTTTTAGCTCTTCGAATTGCTCAAGCGTAACATCTCCCCAAATCTTCAACTGTTCAAGCTGACGATATAACAATCCAATACGATTACGAAGCTCTGCAGAACGCTTTTGAATATCGAGCACCTGATTAGCTATTTCTATCGCACTCAAACTTTCGCTTTCGAAATTGCCCCTTTCAATACTCAAAGGCTCTATTGTCGATAATATCTGAAGCGCTCTCGAAACAACATTAATCTTAGCTGTTATCTCGGAATCTTGCATCAGCTTATTCGAAACAGGCTGAATATGAATCAACCCCGCTTCACGCAAAACGTCAAGCAATCTTTCTCTCTCTGCTCGACGCGATACAATATAAACTTTTTGCATCTTAACTATCATCAGCTATTCGCTTTCTTCTTCACCTAAATCTTCGAGTCCTACATCCACAAAATTGTCATCCGAAGCTGCTGACAATCCCGGCGGAACTTTTGAACCCGCTGACAATTTCGCTTTGGCAATCTTAGAACGCCCAACAGCTGCTGTCATCTCGTCGCCAAGTTTGATACGAATTATCCTTATCGCTTCTTGTGCCTCCGGAATTTTTATTTTCTCAAACAAATTCACACGCTGAATTACCCTCGTCAATTCTCTATCGAGCAAATCGTATTCTTGCTTGATAATATCATATTGCACTTGATAACGATTAATCTCTCTCAAATCGGAAATCGCATTATCAACCCAAGCTGGAGTTCCGAACAAACTGTAATTCGGACTGGCAAAGACGATATCTTCGAATACGGGAATATTAACACCCGCAACATTTTTTGTTGATGTCTTAACCTCAACCGGTTTGGAAATTTCCTTAACATCAATGCCAGCTATATCGCCAAGAACAGATTCATATTGCCTGAACTTTTCGATTGCTTCGTCTTTGCGCCTCTCAAGCTCACGTATCTGCTTGCTAACTTCACGCATTTTAATCTGAAGCTGCTGTTGTTTGAGCTTCAGCATCGGCAAATATCGTTGAAATCGTTCGAGTGCATCACGATATCTTTTTAATTCAGGCCTTGTCAGCTTTATCTTTTTCGCCATAATGTCTGCTATTAATTATTCGAAAATATAAATACTCTCTTATATCTATACACACTTATATGCCTTTCAGTATATAAACACAACGCCTGTTCGTCTATCGTAAAATACTCACAACCTCAAAATCCTCCCGACAAGGCTGACCGGGACAAACGTATATCTTATGATTAGCCGGCTCAAGAACAACAGCTGCCAATGTGCGAAAATGCAAAATCGTATTTTCCTCGTGAGCACAAATCGAAAAAGGAAAATTCGTATGATCTCGCAAACAGCTTTGCAAATAATCAACATCTACTTTGACATCAACGGGCGAATCTACAAGCTCACGAAGCCTTTCTGCTCTTTTCGTTGAACTCATCGCAAACTCCTGAGCAGGAGGATCGAGCGGATTTAAATCCTGACCCGTCAACTCTATCATTTTGGGATGCTGAAAATGATTTCCACAAACAAGAATCTTCTCTTGTTCGATTATCTCAACGTTACGACCCGCACACTCTATAAGCGAGCTACGATTATACCCGTCCGAAAGAATTGCATTAAACGCTCCGGCACGTTTCGGAGCTACGATAATATCTCGTGCTTCGGAATATCCTTCCGAAAGCAATGCTTCAAACATAAGCGATACAACAGGAAATCCTACTGTCGGAGAAATATTCGGAAGATGCCCGGAAGACGTAAAAGTAACTCCAAGCGCAAAACGATTTATCCCACAACAACAAAAAACAGCTCCCGCCCCCATACACAAAATCTCGGGATATCCGCTAACCGGATATAGCGAAAGAACATACCAAGGAGGAAGCTCAACATTGAAATCCCAACATTGCCCTATTAACGAACTCCGATTATGCGTATTAGACGAAATAATACAACAAGCTGTGCAACCCGTCGGGCCAGGCCAATCTGTCTCCGCACTTATATGAGTTAACTCGGGCAAAATCAGCTGCATTAAAATCTCATTAATGGAAATATCCGCTCCCTCTGCAAGACCCGATAGAAATTCCCAGCTATCTTGAGAATACTCTTGTAATATCAATTTGATATGCAAAGCATAATTTTTTACGTTATTCATATCGCCAAAGCGAATCATATTAAAAGCTTGAGAAAAATATTGACGATTGAACTTATCGATATTATCAGCTTCCGCCCTGCCAAGCTGCTTGCCCATATCAAACCAGCTACCTTCAAGCTCATAATGCTTAAACTTTGTTGACATCCCTATTTCCTGTTTTCTTGCTTCTCGAAAACACTTTTCTCATTCAAATTTGTATCCTTTTGCTCGCCAGCTCTATTTCGCATATCAACACGCCCGTTACTTAATTCTTGACGTGCCTTTTCCTCAAGACGTTTAAGCTTGCTGCGTTTACTGATGTGAATCGAAATTATCCAGCCGACAATGATTGTCGCAACCGAAATAGCTAATACATGTTCTACCGCTACAACGCCTTTGACTACTTTTGTAATATTGTCGCTAAACCACCAGCCAAGGCCTACCAAAATTGGCACCGTTACCATTGCCCCGCTAACATCGAGTAACACAAATTTCCATGCAGGAACTTTACTCATTCCAGCTGTCAGACACATTATTGAGCGGATACCGGCAAAAAATCTTCCGAAAAATATAATCAAGCTGCCACGCTTGCGAAATTGCACTTTCATTTGTGCGATATGGCTTCTCGTCAACAGTGTCTTAAAAGGACGCAATTCCAATACGGACAATCCCCATTTTCGTCCGACAATATATAACACCATATCACCTGTCAAAACACCTATCAAACCGATAATGATAACATATATCGGCTCGCCATATCCCAACCGTGCCAAGCAACCGCCAAACAACAAAGGAATATCTTCGGGCAAAGGCAACCCCAAACTCGCAGCTAACAGCAATACGAGCATGCCTATATACAGCGATTCTTGAAGAATCATATTCATTGACGGTAACAACGCTAAAACAAACATAAAACCAAAATAACCCGAGTTAACAATTATTAAAATTCGACAATTCCGAAATTATACGTAAATAAACAAGTTCCGTTTCCGTAAAGCAAAGAATAATACAATAATAGCTTAAAAATATTAAGGATAAACTTTACCCATCATTCTCGGAAATGCAATCGCTTCTCTAACATGCTTTAATCCGCAAATCCATCCTAAAGTCCTTTCGATTCCCAAGCCAAATCCGCCATGAGGAACCGAGCCGTAACGTCTTAGGTCCAGATACCATTTATACGGTTCGAGGGGCATATTTTCTTCTTTGATACGATTTAAGAGCCTATCGAGTTCTTCTTCTCGCACCGAACCCCCGATAATTTCACCTATACCTTCGGGTGCCAGCATATCGAAATTTTCAACGACTTCCGATTTCTTTCTATCTTCTCGCATATAAAAAGCCTTCGCCTGTTTAGGATAATGCGTAACAAAAACAGGCTTATCGTAAAGCTTCGATATTATTGTCTCATCAGAGCCTCCTAAATCTTTTCCCCATTGAAAATTTTTTGCCAATTCAATATGTTTCGGAATATTGGCAAGCTGCTCGTTTAATTCCGGTATTTTTTCCCGTATTTCGATTATTTGCGCATGCAATTTTTCTTTCTGCCAAGAGCGTCTTGTTTGAGATTCTTTAGCTTCAAGCTCCTTGAGCTGATTTTTTAGATTTTCTATTTCAC
>CAZKNI010000423.1:0-2781 GCA_964554055.1 uncultured Phycisphaerae bacterium
TAAATTATGCTTATTATAGTTTTATTATTTTCATACAAGACATCGCCTACGCTTATTGGCCTACTAATTAGGGCTTTACGCTGATTTAATTCCGAATTTTCGGATAATTTCTTTATTTGCAAGAGATTATCGATTATAATCGGTTGAAATTGTTCTCGAATAAAATTTAATTCCAAAAAATGGCCTGGCTTGACGTCAAGTTGTTTTTCTATCTCGAGTCGCATCAAATAATTATGCGTCAAGCCTTCTTTTCTTAACGGTGCATTTAAGATTACTTTTGCCTCAAATGTATTTTTACAAGAGCATTTTTGCATAACATTTTTATTATCAATGAATTAGGGTGTCGAGTTATTTAATAAAAAACTTCCGAATCAGCTCAATGCCGATTCGGAAGTGCGCCACGGCTGAAGAAAACAGCCAATTTCATATTATTTTCAACTTTAAATCTCGATATTACAGTATATATATAATCGACATGTTTGTCAATTGTATGTAAGCAAAAAACCCAATTTGGCACTTTATTCTAACCTGACTTTAAAAAAATTCAACACAAATATTTTCAGCTCCTAATATACGTTTGTCAATATCAAAAAATAATCTCTTTTTATTTGTTTTTTAAAAACAGTTCACGAATGTCGCGTAGCGAATATCCCGTTTTATTTAATTTATTTATCAGTTTTGCTCGTTCTATAGATGTTTCATCGAAAAGCCTATGTCCTCCGGGCGTTCGTTCAGCTTCTTTCATTAATCCAAGCATCAGATAATATTGAATTGTTTGTTTTGATAAGCCTGTTGCTTTGGCTAGGCTCGAGAGCTTAATAAGCTTGTTAGCTTTATTTGGTTGCTGTTGCTTTTCTTTTGATTTTTTCATTTTTCTATTTTTTAAACGCTATTTTGAAACGCTATTATGATTGATTTTCTTCGTTTTGTGAGTCAAATAGCGAAGATTCCGCTAATTTTTTTGCTTTTTTCTGCGAAAGTTTGATGTTCAGATGTTTATATGCACGTTCCGTAGCAATTCTTCCCTGTCGCGTTCTAGCCAGTAATCCTGTTCGCAGGAGAAAAGGCTCGACGACATCTTCAAGTGTGTCTCTTGATTCGCCGAGAGTAGCAGCTATTGCTTCTATTCCTGCGGGTCCGCCGTTATAGACGTCGATGAGTGTTTGCAAGAATTTACGGTCTAAATTATCAAGTCCGAGTTCGTCGACCCCTTCGAGAGTTAGGGCTTTTTCGACAATGTTGATTGTTAGCTTACCGTCGGACATTACTTGTGCGTAATCCCGAATTCTCCTCAGCAGGCGATTTGCTATTCGAGGAGTTCCTCTTGCTCTTTGCGCAATTATTCTAAGAGCTGATTCGTCGTATTTCAGATTTAGCATCTCGGCGCTTCGCAATACTCTTAGATATAAATCTTGTTCACTCCAATAATCGAGATGATCTATAATACCGAAGCGGCTGTGCATAGGTGCGCTAATGAGTCCTGCTCGAGTTGTTGCCCCGATGAGGGTGAAAGGTTTTATCGGAATATTTATCGTTCTTGCATGGGGGCCACTGTCGACAGTAAAATCGACTTTGAAATCTTCCATTGCCGGATATAGAAATTCTTCGACAGCAACGGGTAATCGATGAATTTCATCTATAAACAGGACATCACCTCGTTCCAGATTTGTCAATATTCCCATTAAGTCTCCCGGACGTGCTAATGCCGGCCCGCTTGTTACACGAATATTTGTTTCCAATTCGTTGGCTATTACGTGTGCCAGCGTTGTTTTTCCCAATCCGGGCGGCCCGTGTAAAAGAATGTGCTCCATGGGTTCTTTCCGCTGTCGAGCAGCTGTCAATGCAATTCGAATACGCTCAAGGAGTGATGATGAGCCTATACATTGATCGAGTCGTTGCGGTCTGAGCGAGAGATTGAATTGCTCTTCGTCCATTCCTTCCGAATCGGGATTTATTATGCTTTCGCGAGCCATGTTATTTATGTGTCCTATTATATACGTCCTGCTTTTTGTTTATATACAGCTTCGACAATTAATCCGGCATCTTTTATAGACTTGTCTTTGTCGCATATTTCCATAATCATTTGTATTGCTTCGTTTCTTTTTTCGCCTAATTGAATCAAGATTTCAAGAGCTTCTCTTTGAATTTGTGTAAGTTCATCTTGTCGATTTACCTTTTCGGTTGATTTCCAGACAAACTGGTTAAGTTTGCCTTTAAGGGAAGCGATAATTTGCTCAGCTGAGCGTTTTCCTATTTCAGGCAATTTTGTTAGCCATTTTACGTTTGCTTGCTCGATGGCATTTGCAATGTCTTGTGCGGGTTTGGCGAATGCACGTAAAGCTTTTCGATACCCTAAACCTTTAACTTTTACGAATTCGGTGAAAAAATCTCTGTCGGTCGGGTCGATGAATCCGATTAGACGAGGGAATAAATTTCCTCCGGGACCGGAACCTTCAAAATATTCGAGAGTGTAAAATGTAACGGATTTGTTTAAATTAAGCTGAAGCGATTCTTGTAGAAAAGCTGGAATATGAATTTCGTAGCAGATTCCGTCACGTTCTATAATGGCACGTTCGCTATTAATGTCGATGAGTTGTCCCGTAATGCGTATAATCATATTAATTGTTACAAGTTTATATTCTAACAGAACTCCAAAACGTATTTTCCGGAACACAAGCTATTTGCATTGCATTTTTGTTTAGAAGCTATAAATGTAAAATATAACAAATTTTTTGCAGGTTTGCTAAAATTTGCTGAAAAAAATCATAAAAGATAAGAGAT